>JALYPB010000306.1 GCA_030856585.1 Gemmatimonadota bacterium
GGTCTGCACGCGCTGGGGCCGAGTCTGCTCACCATGCTGCTGGCCGGCTGTCCCGCTGTCCCGCTGTCCCGCTTCCCTCCCGTCCTTCTCTCCCACGACCCCGCTCTCAAATAGGCGCCGCCACTCCGGGTCAACCGCGGTCGGGTCCCGGAGGAACTCTTCGTACATGGCCTGCGCGAAGCCCGCGTTAGCCGTCTCGAACACGTTCGGATCCACCAGTCAATCCCAGTTGAAGTGCGTTCAGGAAAGATAACGGCCCTGGAGCAATGGAAAACGCTCGCCGGGGCTGCTAAGATCTTACAAGACGGGCGACAGGCTTTCTAGTATCATATCCCCTTCCCCATCTCACGAACCCTCATGATCAAACTTCCCGCAATTCAGTTCGCCCAGGCGCTCATAGTTGGCCTCTTGGTATCCAGTTGTGGTGGAGGGAGCGGGGGGACACCACCTCAAGCCACCGCAATTTCGAAGACCGGTGGCGACGGACAAGCCGGGATCGTAGGCCAGACACTGGCCGACCCATTGATTGTGGTGGTGGCGGAAGACGGTACCCCTTCACCCGGAGCAACCGTCGCATGGTCCACGACGGCGCCCGGCGGCTCGGTGAGCCCAGCTTCCGCCGTGGCGGACGCGAGCGGGGCCGCAGCCACCCAGTGGACCTTGGGCACGGTCCCGGGTTCTCAGACAGCCACTGCCAGCCTGGCCGGCGCGGACGGGTCTCCGGTAACCTTCACCGCCACCGCCGTGGCCGGTGCCGCGACGGCGATCGCCAAGGCAGGCGGGGACGGGCAGACCGGGGAAATCTCCAGCCCGCTCGCATTGCCGGTTCAGGCCCGAGTGACCGACCAACACGGAAATGGAGTTCAGGGGGCGGCAGTCGCCTGGTCGGCTACCGGCGGCACGGTGTCGAGCCCCTCGGTGACGAGCAATGTAGCGGGCTTGTCATCGGTGAACGTGACCGCCGGCGGTGCCGAGGGGCCGATCGTCATCACCGCCTCTGCGGATGGACTCACCGGATCGCCTCTAACCTTCAATGCCACGGCGGTGGTGACGCCACCGCCGCCCGCGAGCATCGCCATCAGCGTGGGCGACGATTTCTTCCGGAGCGAGCGAAATCAGACGATTGCCCCTGCCGTCGACACGGTGGCCGTGGGTGGAACTGTGACATGGACCTGGGTTGCCGCGGCCGCGTCGCACAACGTCACCTCGAACCCGCCGCCCGCTTTCACCAGCAGCCCCACCCAGGCGGCCGGCACCACCCACACGGTCAACTTTCCTACAGCCGGCGCCTATCGGTATTACTGCAACATTCACTCGAGTGCCGCCGCAACCGGCGGAATGAGCGGCCGCATCGTGGTGCGCTGAGCGGCTATCCCTCCGGATTACCGACCGCACCACTTACCCCGTCGTGGAGTGGGGCACGGTGGTTCTGACGAACGTTTCGTAGTGCTCCGCCTCCGCGTTGATGCGAGACGCGTCCCAGCCGAGCTCCTCAGCCATCAGCTCGGCTACCCGGTGCGCGGCTGGGACGCCGTGCTCGACATCCTCGTAATACGCATGAAAACGACGCACCATCACGTCTTCCACCGTCTGGGCAAGCTCCCGGCGGACCGCGTGAATCACCTCGGCCTCTATGGCGGGGTGTCCTGGAAGCAGCCGGCTGAAGAGTCGGCGGTCGGCGCCGCCGAGGTTGAAGATCCCCGCCGCCTCGGTGCCGTAGTGCCTGAGCAGGTGGTCCACGCTTGCCGCGGGGATGCCGAGCTCGAGTCCGCGCTCTCGAAACTGACTTAAATCGGCAGTCTCCCCTCCCGGGAGCGGGTCTTCGTCGGTCCTGGCTTCCCCGTAGCGGGGCCGTCCATCTCGATGCCGCAGCTCCCGCATCGCCCGGTCCACCACCTCAGCCGCCATGGACCGATAGGTCGTAAGCTTTCCTCCCACCACCGTCAGCATTCCGCCGGACCCGGTCACGATCGCGTGCTCGCGCGAGCGGCTGGAGGCGGCCTGGCTGTCCTGGTCGAGCAGCAGCGGCCGAAGTCCCGCCCAGGTGGCCCGCACGTCCTCGACGCTGAGCCGGGCGCTGGGAAAGCGGGCATTGGCTGACCGCAGCAAATACACGATGTCGTGTCCGCTGACGCTCAGGTCATCGGGTGAGTCGGCGCTGTCGGTGTCGGTCGTGCCTATATAGGAGAGATCGCCCCAGGGGAGCACGAACATGACCCGGCCGTCTATCGGGCTGGTAAAGGCCACGGCGTCGCGGTTATCGAGCCGGGAACGATCCACCACGACGTGCACACCCTTGGTGGGCTGAAGTAGCGGGGCGGCACCGGCATCCTCCAGGCGACGGACCTGGTCGGACCAGGGTCCGCTGGCATTCACCACCACACTGGCCCGAACCACGCCGCGCTCACCGGTGAGCCGGTCCTCGAGCTGAGCGCCGATCACCCGGCCGGCGGTCCGCTCCAGCCCGACCACGGCCATGTAGTTGGCTACCAGGGCACCGTGGTGCATGGCCGAGCGGGCCGAGGCAATCACCAGCCGGGCATCATCGCACTGCGCATCGTAATAGCGGGCGCCGCCCAGGAGCCCGCGGTCCCGGAGCATCGGCTCCGCTTCCAGCATGCCACGCTTGCCCAGCATTCGGTGTAGCCGCACATTGCGGAACAGTGCCAGCAGATCGTAGAGCACCATCCCGGCTGCGAGCCGCCAGCGTGAGATCCGGTCTCCGCGGTGTATCGGAAAGACGAATGCCAGTGGCCACACCAGGTGCGGCGCGATCCGCAGCAGGGTCCGGCGCTCCCGGTTCGCCTCCAGCACCATCCCAAGCTCACCCTGCTCCAGGTATCGCAGGCCGCCGTGGATGAGCCGGCTGGAACGCGAGCTGGTGCCGGAGGCGAGGTCGTTCTGCTCCACCAGGATCGTTCGCAATCCGCGCATAGCGGCGTCACGGGCGATTCCCGCCCCGTTGATGCCTCCGCCGATGATCAGGAGATCCGCCGGCTGCATGGCGAGCTGCTCCAACGTCGCGCGCTCTGAGGAACGCTTACTATGACCTTGTGCCCCATCTCGCGGGCTACCCGGCCCAGCACCTGGTTTCTCTGGCACGCTCATGTGATTCGACCCGGGGCGAGGGTGCTCGACCTCGCCTGTGGACAGGGACGCCACAGCCTGGCGGCTGCGGCCCTCGGCGCGGAGGTCGTCGGCGTCGATCGCGATGCCGACAAGCTCGCAGTGGCTCGCGAGCGGGCGGCAGCCGCAAACCTCACGGTGGACTGGCGAGAGGCCGACCTGGAGGGCCCTTGGCCGGAGTTCGGTAGTTTTGATGCGGTCCTGGTATTCAATTATCTTGACCGAGCCAGCATGCCCAGAATGTCAGGGCTGGTCGCGCCCGGAGGCCGGCTCATAATGGAAACGTTTCTCGAGGCGCAGCGCGAGGCGGGCTGGGGCCCAACCTCGGAGCGCCACCTGCTGCGCCGTGGCGAGCTGACTCGCCTGGTTGCTCCCCTCACCGTGGCACACGGGCGTGAGGTGTTCGAGCCGGTCGACGCCGAACGGTGGCGAGCAGTGGCCAGCGTTGTCGCTCAAAAGCGTGAGCGGTAAG
>JALYPB010000322.1 GCA_030856585.1 Gemmatimonadota bacterium
CGGCGCCCGCGCGCTTCTTCATCGAAACCCGGGCGTCCTCGGCCCCGGTGCGCATGAACTTCGCCTTGGCGCCGACGACGTTGACGACGGGGTGGAGGCCGATCGTCTTGGTGACGACCCCGCCCCAGCCCGCCTCGTAGGCGCGCAGGATGTTGTTCTCCGATTCGGTCGGCGGGGCCGACGAGAGCAGGAAGGGGTTCGGGAACGAGAGCCCCGTGAATTCGACGGCGCGATCGGCGGGCATGTGGGCTGTCCCCTGGCGAGACGGGGCGAATGGTCTGGGGTGGGTGCTCTCGAATATGGGGCGGCGGGCTCAGCTTGTCACCCTTGAGCGAAGCGACGGGATGCCGGTGTCAAACGGTCGGCCGTGGTGCCGTCGCCGAGCTGGCCCAACGAGTTCCAGTCGAGCTATATCTAGATCAGGAGGTCCCGATGAAATACAATGTGGCGTTACAGCGATCCGATGAAGGCTTCAGCGTCTCAGTACCCGGGCTCCCAGGCTGTTGGTCCCAAGGGGCCACCGAACAGGAGGCGCTCGAGAACATCCAAGACGCGATTCGTGGGTACTTGGCGGTCGCTGCCGAGTTGGCCGGCGGCGCGGAGGTCCGCGAAGTCGATGTCGCCCTGTAACCGTGCCGAAGCTTCCTGGAATCAACCATCTGGCCGCCGTGCGTGCCTTGGAGAAGGCGGGCTTCGGCGTCGTGCGGCAGAGTAAGCACATCGTCATGACGGACGGCGTCCGCATCCTCACCATCCCGCGTCACAATCCAGTAAATGCCTCACGATGGGCGGCATCGTTCGTGATGCCGGCCTGAGTGTCGAGGAGTTCCGAAGCTGCTCTAGGCAGCGCGGCGCCCGTCCGCTTCTTCATCGAGACCCGGGCGTCCCCGGCGCCGGTGCGCATGAACTTCGCCTTGTCCATGCGCGCGAGCGTGCCTTCCCACCGACGCGTGCGTACCGGATCGGCAGGTCGGGAGAAGGAGGAAGCATGGGGAGCGGAAGTGGCGTGCGCCACCCCCGCTCGCCCTCTCAGCGCAGAATGATCTTTGAGGCTATAAACCGAATGTCGTCAAACGAGGTGCCGCCGCGCTTGACGAGCGAATGCACGAAGGCACGGTAACCGAGTTCCTCTCCGGTCGCTGCGACTGTTACGCTCCCTACGGCGCGAGTGGTGGCCGCATTCCCACCCGGCAGGATAGGGAATTCAACATCGTTATCCGTGAGCCTGACACGGGCAGTCCCCTCCGCATAGGGCGGGGTGGTGGCCAGCACGCCGCATAAGTCGAAGGAGACGAATTGCCAGACGAGCACCGTCGATTCCTCGCTCTTCAGCAGGAACTTGATCGCCCCCGTCGGCCGGGTGACGCTTAGGATGCCAAGCGGCTCGGTCTCTCCTGTGCCGCCACAGTCGATAAGGCCGGCGATCTCGTCGGCCGGAACTCCGATGATCGACGTGAGTCCCCGCTCCTCGTCGACGATGAGGAAACCAGTGAGTAGAGAGCCCCGAGCCAAGATGGCGCCGCCACCGCCGGAGCCCCCCCTGGCGAAGGCGGGGGACAGCGTGGAGGTGTTGCCGACACGTGAGGTCGGCTCCTGGATTTCAGTGCACCCGAGCACGAGAGCGCCCATCAGTAGGGCTATGGAGGGGAGGAGCGAGCGACAGCGCATGGAAACCTCCGATAAAGCGGGGCGGGTGGCGTCGTCCGACACCAGGGCGGACTAACGTGGTGACCTTCGGCGGCTCGGCGGTCGTGGGTCCCTCGTGGCGTCGGGAGAGAGAGCGGCGTCGCGGAGGAGGCGAGGACCCGTGGCTTTGCGGCCCCGACTTTCGTCGGGTGTGCTTTTGTCGGGGGAGCGCGCCCTAGTTAACGCGCAGTACCAGTGGTGTCAAGCAGGTGTTTGCCATGGTACGGCGTCGGGGTCGGCTGTGCATCGTACCCCAACCTAGCGGCGTATCGTCAAGCGGATTCTCAAGATTTAGAATCGATCGAGCGCGGTAATTCGGCGAGCCAGCAGCTCGGGATCAGGGTGGGCGGCAAGGTCCCCCTGCACCACCAGTCTGATCTGCGGCTTGTCGATGCCTAAGCCACGTGGCTGGCGGCTCACGGACATTTCGACCGCTTCAGAGAGGAATGAGAGTGGACCTGTGCAGGATGCCACCCTATCCCACTGAAATGTGCAGGACGATCGCGCGAAGTTTGCACAGAAACTTGCACACGAGAGAGGCGACCACCGCGACCAGCGCCGTCCGGCAGCGGCTCGGGCTGTCCTACGACCCGTTCACCAGCCGCTCGAAGCGCGGGTTGCCCCGGAGCGGGGCGAACCTGGGATCAATCCTAAGCCAGGCGGGCGAGAGGTAGTACGGGATCTTGAGCAAGGGCTCGAGTCGATCCAGAGCTCGCTCGTGCTCGCCCACGCGAATGTAGATCCAGGCGAGTACATGCTGGAGATATGCCCCGAGCCACGCGTCCCTGCTGATCGGCAGGAGCGCCACCCCGCGCTCGCCCTCGCGGATCGCCTCCGCCTTGCGGCCCAGATAGGCCAGCGCGACGCCCAGGAACGTGTGGTTCATCGCGGCTTGGGGCACGCTGCGAAGTCGGGCTTCATAGTCGAGCCGGCCCGAGTCGGCGTAGGCCCGCGCCAGGGCGGAATCCCCCCTGAGCGCGTGGATCTCCGCGAGGGAGAGGCCCCAGTAGGCGCGGTTGTCCCCGAAAGGGCCGGGCGAGAGTCGGAGGAGCAGTAGCTGCTGCGCGTCGTCCAGCACCCAGTAGAGGTCATTCGTGGTCGCCACGTACGCCACGAGCGCCGCGGGGTCCACCTCGCGGGGCACGGCCCGGAGCACCGCTCGCGCCCCGCTCAAATCGCCTTGGGCCAGATGGATCATCGCTTTGACATGGATCACTGAAATGTTGGCCGGCGCGAGCGTGAGGGCGCGCTCGGCGGAGGCAAGCGCCTGGGGATAACGTCGGAGCGAAAGCAGCCCCGACGCCACGGCCGTCGCGATCCTGATCGAGCGGGGATCGAGCACCTCCGCATCCCGCAGCTGCGCGAGCCCCTCCTCGAACTGCCCGAGGCTCATCTGGCTCCCAGCCACCGAGGCCAGGAGCCTGGCGTCCTTCGGCGCGAGCCCCCGCCCTCGCGCGTACTGCTCGAGCGCGGGTGCGTGGTCGTATTGCACGTTGGCGTAGTACTCACCCAGGGCCAGGTACCCCTCAGGCTGCTTCGGCGCGAGCGCGAGCGCCCGCTCGGCCGCGTGGCGGGCCGCCGCCGCTGCTGTGGAGGTGGGGGCACCAAAGTAGTCCAGCGAGTAGGCACGGGAGAGCTGGGCCCAGGCGAGAGCGAAACCGGAGTCCAGGCCCACCGCCCGCGCGTAGTGATCGATCGCCTGCCGAAGCGCCACGGGATCTTGGGTACCGAGGCCCTCCGCCGCCTGCTCGCCGCGGAGGAAGGCGTCGTAGGCGGCCAGATTGTCGGTGGGACGCTCGCTGAGCCGCTCGCGTTCCTCCGCCCCCAGCGCCACGCCAAGCGCCTCGGCCACGCGCGCGGCCACGTCGGCCTGCACCTGGAACACGTCGGTGAGCGCGGCGTCGAAGGGCTCCTGCCAGTTGGTGGAAGCGGTGGAGACCTGGACCAGCTCAGGACTCACCTGCACTCGGCTCTGCCCGCCCACCCCCTTCGCCCAGCGCACCGTCCCGGTGAGGAGGTACTGCACCCCAAGCTCCCGTCCGATCTGTTGGGGCGACTTTGCCGTGTGCTTGTACTGGCTCGAGCTGCTGCGGGCCGTTACCTGGAGGTTCGGCAGGGCGGCAAGCTTGCCCCGCAGGGCGTCGGTCACGCCGTCGGCGAAGTAGGCGTCGTCCGGGTCGCCCACGTTCTCGAAGGGGAGCACCGCCACGCGCTTGGGGCCGTCGGCCCCGGCCGCGGGGCGGTTGCGCAGCCAGGCGACGAGAACCCCGAGCCCGAGCAGGACGCCGAGCGCGAGAACGGCAACGCCTGCCGGCACGTGCGCCGGCGGATCGGTTTCGGTAGCGCGGTCGCGATCGCCGCGTCACCGGGCGTAGGCCCCGCGGCCGGGACGCCTCCCGCCGGGGGGCTCGCGGCGGGCACAACGAGCGCCCGGGCAAACTCCGCCACGGTCGCGTAGCGGTCCGCGGGCACCAGAGCAAGCGCCTTCGTGACCACCACGTCCATGGCCACGGGGACGCCCGGCCGCAGGAGCCGCAGGCTGGGCACCTGGCCACTGAAGCGCTTGGCCACAATCGCCTGCGCGGAAGAGCCGATGTAGGGCGGCTCGCCGGCCAGCATCTCATACAGCACG
>JALYPB010000328.1 GCA_030856585.1 Gemmatimonadota bacterium
CGGCGATACCGTGCTCTTCGCCTCGGGTGCCGATCTCCAGAGCATCAACCCTCTGCTCACCGTCCATCCGCTCGCTCGGCAGGTGCAGCGCCACGTGCTGCTGACCACGCTGGCTCGCTACGATAGCACGCTCACTCCTCAACCCTATCTCGCCCGCACCTGGGAGTGGTCACCCGATCGCCGGGGACTGACCTTCCATCTCGAGACCGCCGTGCGCTGGCACGATGGTAAGCCGACTACCGCGCGCGATGTGGCCTGGACGCTGAACGCGGCTCGGGATCCCGCCACCGGCTATCCCCGCACCAACGAGCTGGCCGGACTCGAGTCGGTAACGGCCCGGGACGATTCCACCGTGGTCCTGTGGTTTCGTCGGCCTCCGCCGCGCTTCCCCGATCTCCTGACCGACCTGGCCATTTTGCCGGCTCACCTGCTCGACACCGTGCCACCTGCCCGCCTGCGGCAGGCCGAGTGGAACACCGCGCCGGTCGGCAACGGCCCATTTCGCTTCGTGGCTCACGAACCGAACCGTCGTTGGGTCTTCGCCGCGAATCCCGCCTTTCCCGCGGTACTGGGCGGCCCGCCACGCCTGGGACGCTTCATCGTGGTGGTGGTGGACGAGCCGACCACGAAGTTGGCGGCGCTCACCTCCGGTGAGCTCGACTTTGCCGGCATTCAGCCCGCCCATGCGGAGTTCGTGCGCCGTGATTCCAGTCTCAGGGTCCTGAGCTTTCCACTGCTACAGACCGACGGCATAGTCTTCAACACAAGACGGCCTCCGTTCAACCGGCTTGAAACCCGCCGGGCGGTGAGCGACGCTATCGACCGCCGGGAGCTGGTTGACGCCTACATCTACGGGTTCGGCACCCCGGCTCTGGGCCCGGTGCCCCCCACTGCGCCGGGATATCTTCCGCCCGCTCAGTCTCCGTCCACCGCGACGCCGCGCCAGTCCGGGCGCGTGAGTTTCGAGCTTCTGACCGTAGGTAGCGGTGAAGCGCCGCTGGAGCAGATGCTGCAGGCCCGGCTCAGGCCCGCCGGCTTCGACGTGACGATCCGGCAGCTGGAGCTGTCCGCGTTCCTGGGGCGGGTCTATGGCTCGAACCCGGACTTCGATGCGGCGGTGCTTGGCATTCCCGGTGACCCTGGTCTCGGCTATCTCGGGCCGCTGGCGCGCCTGGCGGGCCTCGACGCTCCTTCGGACCCTGGAGCGGCGCAGCGGCTGTTCGCCGATTCCACCCCGGTGGCCTTTCTTTATCACTCACGCGGCCTGCAAGGGATCAGTCGACGGGTGCACGGGGTCACCATGGATTTACGAGGGGAGCTTCCTACGGTGCGCCAGTGGTGGGTGTCGCAGTGAGAGACGCTGTCCTCAGCACTGGTCCGGCGTACAGCGCGGCGGCGCCGGTGCGCCTGGATCTGGCCGGAGGCTGGACCGACGTTCCGCCGTTCTCCGCCCGGGAGGGGGGCGTAGTCGTCACCGGCGCCATTCAGCTGTTCGCTCGTGCGGAGGTGCGTCTGGGCGGCAGGGGATTCCGGCTGGTGTCGGAGGATTTGCATGATGAGCTCGAGCTCAGCGATTCTGCGGGGCTGGTGCGAGACGGGCGGTTGGAGCTGCTCAAGGCAGCCCTGCGCATGCTGCCGGTGGGCGCGTGCACTCTCAGCACTAGATCCGACGCCCCTCCCGGTTCGGGGCTCGGCAGCTCGGGCGCGTTGGACGTGGCACTGGTCGCCGCGCTGTCCGCGGCGCGGGGCGAGAGCCCCAACCCGGTGGATGTCGCCGAGCAGGCCTGTCACCTCGAGGCGGTGGAAGCCGGAATTCCAGGCGGACGGCAGGACCAGTTCGCTTCCTCGCATGGTGGATTTCTGCGTCTCGATTTCCGGGATCCCGAGGCGGAGGTGCAGCGTTTGAGGCTGGACCCTGAATTCTCCGCCGATCTGGCTCGGCGGACCGTGCTCTGCTACACCAGCGCCTCCCACTTCTCCGGAGCCACGATCGACCGGGTCATGCAGGCTTACGAGCGCGGGGATGCGGCGGTAGCGCGGGCACTGCATGGCTTGCGCGACGTGGCGGAGTCGATGGCGGCCGCGCTCGTCGCTGCCGATTCCGGGCGGGTGGCAGAGCTCCTCACCGAGAATTGGACTCACCAGCAGGCTCTGGATCCGCGGATGTGTACCGACGACATGGCGCGATTGGAGCGATCCGTAACCAGCGCCGGTGCCCTGGGTGGCAAGGCGGCCGGCTCTGGCGCCGGAGGCTGCATGTTTTTCCTGGGCCCCGACGACCCCGGACCCGTGATCGAGGCGGCGCGTGCCTGTGGCGTTAAGGTGCTGCCGGTGCGCTGGGCCATGTACGGGGTGCGGCCGTGCTGACCGCGGAAGAGCTGGAGCAGCGCCGGTCCGAGATCGAAGCTGCTCCCGAGCTGAGTGCGCTGCTCCAGCGGCTGGTCGAGCGAGCGGCACCCGTGCTCGAGCGCATGCCTCCGGTGCCCGGGTTCAAGGCGCTGCTGTCGGCCGACGGCGGTGTCTGCCCCGACGATGGCACCCGGCTCGAGTTCGATCCCTGGAGCCCGGCGGCGCATCGCTGCTCCCGTTGTGGAAAACAGTTCACCGGCGAGCGACACGATCGGGCGTGGGCCCACTATCAGCACCTGTGGCTGGCCGAACGGGCGGTCCATCTGGCCGCCGTCGCCGTGCTCGCCGGACACGAGGCCGCGGCCGGGAGGGCCAACCAGCTTCTACGGGCCTACAGCGGGTACCTGGACTACCCCAACCGCGACAACGTACTGGGACCCAGCCGGCTCTTCTTCTCGACCTACCTCGAGTCCATCTGGATTGGCAACTATCTCGCGGCCGCCATGCTGCTCCGGGAGGGTGGTCTGCTGGACGACGCGTCCGCGCAGGTGGTGGCGATGGTGGCCGACGAGGCCGCGAATCTGATCGGTGAATTTGACGAGGGTCTCTCCAACCGGCAGACCTGGCACAATGCAGCTCTCGCGAGCATCGCCGTGTGGTTTGAGGACGAGGAGCTTGCCTCGCGGGTCGTCGAGGGCGGGAGCGGTATCGTCGCCCACCTCCTCCACGGCTTCGGGGAGGATGGTATGTGGTACGAGGGGGACAACTACCATCTCTTCGCCCTCCGTGGCCAGCTGCTGGCCATGTGGTGGGCTCGAAAAGCCGGCGTCGACATGCTGGCCGACCCGCTGCTCGCCCAGCGGCTGGCTCGAGCGCTGCGTGCCCCTGCGGCTACCGCGCTTCCCGATTCGACGTTTCCGGCGCGGAAGGATTCTCGTTTCGGCGTCTCACTGGCGCAGCCAATGTATTTGGAGCTGTGGGAGATCGGGTTGGCGCGGGTGGGTGGCGCCGAGCAGCGGGGCGAGCTCTGGAGCTGGTTGCGTCAGCTCTATCAGTCTCCCGCACCGAAGGCACAGACCTTCGACTCCTACCTCCACGACGCGGGGGAGCCCACTCCCGTGCCGGTGCGGCAGCGGTCGGATCTCTCCTGGTGGGCCCTGCTGGAGATGGCTCCGTCGCTGCCGTTGGGAACTCCCGCCTGGGCTCCCGGCAACGTCTTCGTCGAGGGCCAGGGTCTGGCGGTGCTCCGGCACGGAGACCGGTACGCCAGCCTCGAGGGGGGCAACTACGGCGGCGGGCACGGCCATCCCGACCGCCTCAACCTCGTGCTCCACGCCAACGGGGAATACTGGTTGCCTGATTTCGGCACCGGATCGTATGTCTCGCGGGATCTGTTCTGGTATCGCTCGACGCTGGCACACAATGCGCCGCGGCTGGACGGCAGATCCCAGTCGCCTGGAGACGCCGCCTGCGACAACTTCGACCAGCGTGGCGAATGGGCCTGGGTGCGGGCTCACTACGGCCAGCTTGTGCGTACGCTGATCTCTGGCCCGGCGTATCTGCTCGATGTTGTCGAGCTGGCCTCAGGCGAGGATCACATGCTGGAGCTCCCCTGGCACCTGAGCGGGACGGTCGAGGTGAAACCGCCGGGAAACTGGCTCCCGGCCGAGCTCCCGGACGAGTTTGTGCGCTCGGTAGAGCGATTCGTGCCTGCATCGAGTGCGCCGGTGGTCCTTCGCACGAGCGCGCGCGACGGGGGCGCCACCCTGAGCGTTCACCTCGCCTCGGAGGCCGAGCTGCTGCGCGCTGTGGCGCCGGGTGCCCCAGGAACGACAGAGCCAGCTCCGTTTTTCCTGCTGCGCGCCAGGGGTCGGAACATCCGGCTGGTCTCGGTGCTGGAATCCACCGACCGGCAGCCACTGGTTCGCGCGGTGCGCGCCGCCCCAGCCGCCATCGAGGTCGAGACCGCGGCCGGGGTGGACCGGCATCTGGCCACCGTTGAAGGCTGGGAAGTTCGAACTCCAGAGGAATCATTGAAGCTCACGGGAAATCGTCGAATCCCGGCTGCGTTCGTGCCCCTGGTGTCGAAGGATCGTCCACTGATCAGCCAGGGTGCCGCGTTTCAGATAAGGGATGCTCCCGCGCTGGACGGAACGCTCGTCGGCTTCGATCCGGGCGAGCCGCTTCAGCTCGATCACGAGGATCAGTACCGGCGGAGTGAGGAGCCCTACGCGGGGCCGGAGGAGTTTTCCACCAGCGCGACGGTCAACTGGAGCGATGAGGGGCTCTTTCTGGCGGTGGAGGTGGTAAAGTCGGAGGTCATTGCCCGAGACCCCAATGCTCCGCCGCTGAGGCTGGACAACGAGGCAGATGAAATTCACAGCGACGGGATTCAGGTGTACCTGACCCTGCCGGGCGAGGATGGCGTGGTCGGTCTCCTGATTGTGCCGTCCACTGAAAACGGTGATCTCATCATTCGGGGCATACCAGGGACGGCCGGAGCCGCGGAGCTGGTTCGGGGCCGCTGGCAGCCGACCGAGTCGGGATACCGGATCACCGCCGCAATCAGCCCCGTGGGCTGGAATGCTGTACGCCGCGGCGAAGCCATCGGCTTCGATCTGCTGGTAAACGAAATGCAGCCCGATCGTCTCCGGCGCGCGGGCCAGCTGGTGTGGAGCGGCGGCGGAGGATGGGTCTGGCTCCGCGGCGACCGTCAGGATCCCTCGAGGTTCGGGACGCTCGAATTGCGCTAAGATCGTATTGATGCCAACGAATCATTTATGCCGCCCGCAGGGCGGCGGCGAGGCACGTTGACCGAACACGTCGCTGGCTTCACCTCCACCGGCAGCAAGCGCCCCGAGATTCTCTTCGGATCTGTCGATCCTGACCTGCCATCCCGGATGATCCGATCATCGGGGTACCGGGTCTGGGACGAGAACCACCGCGAGTATATCGACTACATCATGGGTCTCGGCTCGGTCGCGCTGGGGTATGGCCACTCCGAGGTCACCCGGGCCGCGGCCGAAGCGATCGAAGACGGCGTGGTGGGGCCTCTGGCTCCCGTGCTGGAAGAAGATCTGGCTTCCGAGATCTCCGCCCTCATGCCCTGGGTCGAGAAGGTGCGTTTCCTCAAGACCGGTGCGGAGGCGATGGCGGCGGCGGTGCGGCTGGCCCGGGTGGCAAACGGCCGGGATCGGATCCTCGGCTGCGGGTATCACGGATGGCTCGACTGGTGCCAGTCCGCCGAAGGCGTGCCCCGTTCCACCCACGATCTGTACACCGAGCTTCCATTCAATGACGCGGCCGCCGCACGAAAGCTCATCCGTGAAGCGGGCGATGACCTGGCGGCCGTGGTCTTCGAGCCGGTCATCCTTCGCGAACCGGACCCGGAGTGGCTCGCGGTGCTCCGCGATGAGACAGAACGGACCGGGGCGCTGCTCATCGTGGATGAGATCAAGACGGTGTGTCGAATCGCGGTAGGCGGCGCCTGTGAGCGCTACGGCATACGACCCGACCTGGTCGTCATGGGCAAGGCGCTGGCCAACGGTTTTCCGCTTGCGGCCGTCGGCGGGCGAGCGCAGGCCATGGCTGGGGTAACCCGAACGTGGATATCCTCGACGCTCGCTACTGAATTCGTCTCGCTGGCCGCGGCTCGCGCCACGCTCGACGTGATGATCGCCCGCAAGGTGCCGCAACACCTTGGTCGGGTCGGGGCAAGACTGCGCAACGGGCTGGTTCGGATACAGCAAAGTCATCCAGAGATCATTACCGGCGTGGGCGGTATTTCGGAGATGTGCTTCCTCCAGTACGCCGACGAGACCGTGTCCCGCGCCGTCACCGCCGCCTGTGCCCGGTCGGGCCTGCTCTTCAAGCGGTCGGCCTACAACTTCGTCTCACTGGCTCACGATGAGCCGCTGATCGACCGGACGCTCGCGCTCCTGGCCGAAGCCCTCTCGACCGTGGCAAAACCTGCCTAGATTGAGGGAAAGGAGGTGGACCATGTCTAGCCGCAAGCCGACCGTAGATGACCTGGACGACGTGGATGACGAGGACGGAGCTGTCGAGGAAGAGATTTCCGAGGAAACCGATATGACGCTCATAGTCGAGACCCAGGACGAGCTGATCCGGGGAATCGATCCTCGGCTCGAGGGACCGATAAATCCGGACGAGCTCGACGACGAGGAGATTGTGGGAGAGGAGGAGGTATAGCGCCGCTCATCGACGTTCACGCGCACTTTTTCCACGACCGGTCTCCGCGCAGCGACTGGCAGGAGCGTAACGCCAGTCGCCTCCGCGCCGGGGAACGAGTCGGCATCAGCTTCCACGTGGCGTCGATCCTCGGCAGTTGGGGTCTGACGTCTCCGATCTACTTTCCTTCTCCCGCCGACATCGGGTATGGCAATGACAGCCTGCTGCGCCTGCAGCGAGCCCAGCCAGCCCGCATCCGCGGCTACTGCGTGGTCAATCCCAACTTTCGCGCTCACGCGCTGGCCGAGCTGAAGCGCTGCCTCGATGCCGGCATGATCGGGATCAAGCTGGCGGCGAGCCGGAGAGCCACCGATCCGCTGCTCGATCCGATTTGCGGGGTGGCTGCCGAGCGGAGTGTGCCTGTCCTGCACCACATCTGGCAGCACCGGCGGCGGGAGTACGCGGGGCAGGAAGCGTCGGACGCGGTCGAGCTCGCGGAGCTGGCGGCCCGCCACCCCAAGGTCAACTTCCTGCTGGCGCATATCGGCGGCGGCGGCGACTGGGTTCACTCGCTCGCGGCCCTGCGCGACCAGCCCAATGTGCTGGTGGATCTCTCCGGCAGCGGCGTCGACGGGGGTATGCTCGAGGCGTGTCTCGATGCGGTGGGCGTCGAGCGGCTGCTCTGGGGCTGTGACCTGACCATCGACACCGGCTGGGCCAAGCTCCGGTACCTGGAGCACCTGCTCACCGGCCCCGATCTGGAGCTGGTTCGCTGGCGCAATGCCGCCCGCATTTTCCCCCCCACGGCTTTTACTTCTGACTGATGCGACTCGACGTCAACAGCTTCCTTGGATCGTATCCCTTCCGGCGGGTGCCCGGCACGTCTCCCGACGCGCTGCTCCGCGCCATGGACCGGGTGGCGATCGATCGGGCCTGGGTCACCCACTTGCCAGGGATCTTCTGGCGCGACCCTGCCGCCGGCAATCCCTGGCTCTACGAGACCACTGCCCGGCACGACCGGCTGCAGCCGGTGCCGGCGGTTCATCCCGGACTGAATGGATGGGAAGCGGTGCTCACCGAGGCGCGGTCCGCGGGCGTGCCTGCGGTTCGTTGCGATCCGACCTATTACGGCCTCGACCCGGTGGGCCCCGAAATGCGTGCGCTCACGCAGGCCTGCTCGGCCGAAGGCCTGCCACTGATGCTGGCCGTGCGGCTGGAGGATGGCAGGCAGCGACACCCCAACGACCGTGCCGGCGAGCTCCCGCCGTGGGCGGTGAGGACGCTGATCCGGAGCGATGCGCGGGTACGCCTCATCATCACTCACGCCGACCGGCCCTTCGTCGAGGAGGTCCACTTTGGGTCCACACCGGAGGAGTCCAGCCGGATCCTGTGGGACATCTGCTGGATCTGGGGGCCGCCCGAGGACCATCTGGAGACGCTCCTTCGCACGGTCGGCGTAGACCGCTTCGTGTTCGGGACCGGCCAGCCGCTGCGGCTGCCGGAGAACAGCGTGGCCAAGCTCGATCTGCTGGACCTCTCCCGGGAGCAGCGGGCCTCGATTGAGAGCGACAATGCTCTTGCTGTCGCCCCGAGCGCCGCGTGAGTACTCTCTCCGAACGCCTCGAGGGGGGCCTGATCCCCGCCGTGCCCGTCCCGCACCGCGGCTCCGTTATGGATGCCGAGGCTCAACAGGGCTACGCCCGGTGGATGGCGGCGCAGCCCGTCG
Source organism: Gemmatimonadota bacterium (assembly GCA_030856585.1). Lineage (GTDB taxonomy): Bacteria > Gemmatimonadota > Gemmatimonadetes > Gemmatimonadales > GWC2-71-9 > CAVVWJ01. The sequence goes on from JALYPB010000328.1 coordinate 8,264, forward strand.
CCGGAGTGGCGGTATGGGCCCACACCGGACGCGGTCCGCACCTGAGCCCCGAGGCCCGGCGAGAGGTACTGGATACCTGGCGTGAGGCGCTGCCGGACGGAGTTCTGATAGCGGGGGCACGAGACATCGGCATGGCCATCGAGGCCCGGCGCGGGAAGGCCGACGCGCTGCTCGCCTTTCCCCAGCAGAACGATCCAGTCGGCTATCACCAGCGGCTCAGCCGCGAGCTGCCGGTGATCGCCTTCTATCTCTACCAGGCGGCCGGCGGAGTCGCCTACGACGACAGGACGCTCCACGGTATCCTGGAGCTGCCGAACGTGATCGGAATCAAGGTTGCGACGCTGGATTCCGTCATGACCTTTCAGCGGATCGCCGCGGTACTCCGCCAGCACCCATCGAAGCTGCTCATCACCGGCGAGGATCGCTTTCTCGGCTATTCACTTCTGCTCGGTGCCCGGGCCGCACTGATCGGTATGGGCGCCGCACTCCCCGATCTCCAGGCGGACCTGATCCGAGCCCGTGCCGCGGAGGACTGGGCCCGGTTCATCCTGCTCTCGGACCTGTGCGACCGCTTTGCCCAGGTCACCTTCATCGATCCGATGGAGGGGTATATCCGCCGGATGCTCTGGGCGGCCGCGGCGGACGGCGCCCTGCCGGCCGATGCTTGCGACGATCCCTGGGGTCCCCCGCTCCCAAGTGAGGAGCGCGAGGCCGTTGAGCGAATGGTTCGGGATGCGCGCGCTACTCGAGCGTGACTTCGAGCGATTCAAGCGGGAGCTTCCCCGCGAGATCGCCGGGTACATCCGGGACGCCTACCGCATAGACCTGACCGCTCGCTACCTCGGCCGAACCCTGCCGCACCCGATCGGAAAGGGGTCAGGCCAGCTTTCGCTCAGCCTGGAGCAGCTGGAGACCGACCGGGTGGCGGGCCTCGCCTTCGTGGTACTCAAGACCGTCATTGCGGAGGATCCCGCCGGCGAAAAGTCCATGGGTGCCTGGGCGGTGCACGAGACCCGGATGAAAGTCGAGCGACGCCACTCGGCCGGTCGGGACGGCTGGACGGTGACATGGAAGGGCAGGGGATGGGATCGCACCTTGGACGAGTATCTGGCGCTGGTGCGCGCGGCCGCCGACTGCACCCGCTCGGGCGAGATGGTGGCGGTGCCCTCGGTGAAGTATCACCTGCCGCGCCTGGGGGAGCCGTTCCGCACCGAGGAGTATCGCTACACCACCGAACGGCTCTGTGGAGCGTGGGGCGCGGACGAGCTTCCCCTGGAAAAGGATTTCTCCCCCACGTTGGCGGGGAACGAGCTGGCTGGGGAGCAGGACCAGATCCTCCGCTGGCTGCGCGAGGTGCCGGCGCAGGTGCGGGCCGGAGCCGGCGCGACTCCGGTTCGCCTGGCCCTCAAGCTGATGAATGCCCGCTTTGACGATGCCTTTCAGCTGGAGATGCTGCAGGCCGCAAGCTCGGCCGACTCACTCGTGGTGTTCAACCGGCTCTGGGATCCGGAGCAAGGCGTCGCCTTTGGCGGCTTCGACCTGAGCGACCGGAATCTCCGGGTGCTCCAAGCCGCCCGAGTGGGTGGGCTCCGCACACCGCCGTTGGCCGGCACCGGCAACATCTCCAGCGGCCGTCTCATCGTCGAGTATGCCCGGTTCGGGTGTGAGAGCGTCCAGCTGCACACCTTCCTCCAGCTCCCGCTTTCCGAGTACCCCGCCACCGAAGGCTCCCGGCCCCAACGCGCGCTTCACGCCTTGTTCTTCGACCCGGTTAACGGTCTCGTAGCCTGCATGCTCGACCTGGAGAACCAAGGCGGCCTGGAGCGGCGGGGAGGGGAATTGAAATTCCTCGATCTACAACCCTTTGATCGCCTTAAAACCCAGCTACCAAATGCCGATTGTACGCATTGAGCTCTACGAGCTGACACTTCCGCTGCTCGAGCCGTTCATCATCTCCGGTGGGACGATGACGGAGCGACGCTCCCTGGTCGTGGTTCTCCATGACGACATGGGAAACAAGGGCTATGGCGAGGCGCCGCCCTTCGAGCTGCCGTTCTACTCCGAGGAGACGCTCGTCAGCGCGCGCGACATCCTGGAGCGCGTCCTGATCCCACGGGTGATGAAGCAGGGCGGGGATTCGCCGGAGCAGATGGACATTGCCATCCGCGGCGGAGTTCGCGGCAACCGGTTCGCGCGCGCCGCGCTGGACACGGCCGCCTGGGATCTCGAGGCTGCTCGCCGAAGCACCAGCCTGTCGGCGCTGCTGGGCGAGAGGGTCAAGGCCAAACCGGCGTCCGCCATCTCCTGCGGTGTGGCCCTGGGCATTCCGCAGGATCGCTCCACTGAGACGCTCCGCCGCTGGATCGACGAGGCTCTAGCCCGCGGCTACCAGCGGGTCAAGATCAAGGTGGCCCCTGGCTGGGACCTGGCCCCGGTGGAAGCCGCCCGTCAGGCCATGGCGGGGTCGGGTCTTCCCCTCACGGTGGACGCAAACGGCGGGTACGAATGGCCGGAGCACGAATCCAATCTGCGCGGACTGGACGAGGCCGGCCTGCTCTACATCGAGCAGCCACTTGCACCGGACGATCTGGTTGGCCACGCGACGCTCGCGCAGGAATTGAATACACCGATCTGCCTGGACGAGACCCTGAAGGATGCCACGGCGGCGCGCCAGATCATCGAGCTGGGTGGGCCCAGGGTGTGGAACATCAAGGTGCACCGAATGGGTGGACTCTCGGAGGTGGTGCGGGTGTACGCCATGGCGCAGGACTATGGAGCCGAGTTGTGGGCGGGGACGATGCCCGAGTCCGGGATCGGCTCCCAGGCCGCCCTCGCGGTGGCCTCGCTCCCGGGCTTCGTCTACCCCTCGGATCTCGAGCCCAGCACCCGCTGGTTCGGCCGGAATGCAGATGTTGTCAAACTGACCATGGACAATGATGGTCATATGGACGTGCCGGGAACGAGCATAGCGCCACTGCTCGACGCCGAGATCTTCCAGTCTTCGGTTCGCCTGCTCGGCGTCACCCCCGCCCCGTGACCCGCCGTACAGCCCCGAAGAACCTCGACGAGCATATTGCGGTGTACTCTCCGCATAACTCTCTCGGGAGCCAATCATGGAGTTCGGCGACAGGATCCGTCGGTGGACCGGCTGGTTGTGTCTGGGCCTGGTGGCAACCATGGCCTGCTTGGGGTATTTCTTCGGGAACATCCGCTTCGCGCCACTGGCAGCGGGCTTCGCCATCCTGGCGGCGGTCTGTCTGGTTGAACTGGAACAGGAACCGACGAGGACCGATGGCATTCAGCCGAGACGAGATTCGGGCGTCAGTCGAGCGAGCGGGTGACGCGCACTGGCAAGCCCTGATCCGCCACCACGAGGACGCCTATCCGGCCAGCCGTCCCACTCCCGGGGATGTGGCCAAGGGTGAGGCCGAGCGGCTCAACGTCATGGGCCTCGACAAGGCCTCGGACCTCAAGCTGATCGAATCCAGGGTCGAACGGCTCCCCTCCAGCCTCCGCATCACCCACGTTTTCGACTACACCCCTCTCGGCGTCCGGTTGCTCACTGAGCCGTACACCGGCTACGACTGACCTGTCTCGCTCGCCAGCAATCCCCGGCCGGAGCTAAGTTCCCGCGATGCCCGGGTTCGCTTTCCATTTGATCCCTCACACCCACTGGGACCGGGAATGGTATCTCCCGGAAAGCGCCTTCCTGACCCGGCTCGTACCCACCCTGGACGATCTTCTCGCTCGACTCAACTCGGATCCCGGCGCCACCTTTCTTCTCGATGGCCAAACCATACTGGTTGAGGACTATCTGCGGGTCCGGCCCGACCGCGAGCAGGCAGTCAGTGACCTGGTGCGAGCCGGCCGATTGCAGGTGGGGCCCTGGTATGTGCTTGCCGATGAGTTCATCCCCTCCGGGGAGTCGCTGATCCGAAACCTTCTGGCGGGCCAGGTCGACGCCGAACGCCTCGGTGGCCGGGCAGACGTGCTGTACTCACCGGATGCGTTTGGTCATCCTGCCGCATGGCCCACACTCGCTGCCGAGTTCGGAATCCGGTATGGGGTGATCTGGCGCGGGTTGGGTGGGGAGCCGGGACAGGAGCGGGACCTCTATCGCTGGCGCGGGCCCGATGGCCGCGAGGTCCTGGTCTACCACCTCCCGCCGGACGGCTACGAGGTTGGTGCGGGGTTGCCCGCCGATCCTGAGCGCCTGCCGCTCGCCTGGAACCGGGTGCGCTCGGCGCTGGTTCCGCGCGCTTCCACCCGCCACATACCGGTCTTCATCGGCGCCGACCACCACTCGGCTCACCCCGCGCTGGGCCGGCTTCGCTCGCTGCTGGAGCAGATCGAGCCGGACAGCGAGTTCCGGATCTCGAAGCTCCAGGACTTCTTCGCGGCAGCCGCGCCCGAGGCGGTGGGGCTACCGGTTGTGTGCGGCGAGCTCCGCTGGTCATACGGCTATACCTGGACTCTTCAGGGCGTACATGCCACCCGCGCCCCGCTCAAACGACGGCACGCGATCTCCGAGCTTGCTCTCAGCCGGATCGCCGAACCGCTGGCTGCCCTGGCGCTCGCCACCAGGGGTGGTGACCGCCGCCCACTGTTGGGCCATGCCTGGCGTACCCTGCTCCAGTGCCAGTTTCATGACTCGATCGCCGGCACCACCAGCGATCCGGTAGCTCGCCGGGTGGAGCTGCGGCTGGACGACGTTCGGACCGCGGCGTCGGAGATATCCCGCACCAGCCTGGACGAGCTGGCCGGAAATATTCCGGATCGCGCCCGGGCCAAGCCTGAGGGCACCGCGCCCCGACTCGTACTCTGGAATCCGGTGCCGCGCCGCAGACGATCGGTGGTGGTGGCCGACCTGAGCTGGTTCCGCCGGGATGTATTGATCGGACCGCCAGGCGATCGCCTCTCCCGGGTGGGACCGGGACACCACCCGTTCCACCTGCTCGGTGCTGCCGGCGAGGTGCCGGTGCAGCCGATGGGACGCCGCGCTGGTCAGGAGCGGCTCGACGCGCCGCACCATTACCCGGACCAGGATGAAGTGGAATGGGCCCGGGTGGCCTTTCGCGCTCCCGAGGTCGGCGGCTTGGGCCTGGTCACGCTCGAGGCAGGGGAGCACCACTCTGCCCATCTCTCAGGCACCGCGTGGCAGCGGGGACGGACAGTCGGGAACGAGTTTCTGGAGGTGAAGATCGCCCCAAACGGATCTCTCCAGCTCAGGGATCGCCGCAACCAGCAGCGCTTCCGCGAGCTGTTCCTGCTGGAATCGAGCGGGGATGTGGGAGACAGTTACAGCTACTGCCCGCCCGCCCGCGACCGGGTTCAGCGGGCCCCGGGATCGGTGCGGGTACGTCCGCTCGCCGGCGGCCCGCTGGTCGCGTCGCTGGAAGCTCGGTGGCGCCTGCCGGCCGGGCGGGGAGCACGGGGCGAACGCACCGGGACCATCGGGGTTCGGCTCGTCGTCACCCTGTACGCCGGATCTCCCTCAATACGCTGTACTCTGGAGCTCGACAATCGAGCCTCCGATCATCGACTGCGCCTGCGCACCGGCACCGGGCTTGCCGGCGGGAGTGCGGTCGCGGGTGACCAC
>JALYPB010000333.1 GCA_030856585.1 Gemmatimonadota bacterium
CAAGGCCTACCGATCGAACGCGGCCACGTTACATTCACGGCTCGCCGGATCACGGGGCGTAGCGCAGCCCGGTTAGCGCGCCTGCTTCGGGAGCAGGAGGTCCGGGGTTCAAATCCCCGCGCCCCGATGATGCATCGTCAAGCCCTGTGTTCGCTTCGCGACTCCGGGGCTTTTCGTTGTCCTCCTCCTCGAGCGTCGTGGTCACATTGGTGATCACGGATGCGAGCCTCGCGAGGCGCTTCCCCACCGCCGCCGGCCAACGCTTGTCAGCGTGACCAACCCCGATTCCCCTGGGAAATCAGCGCGGGTCAGCGCCCTCAGGCGGCTTGTCGCCCCTCCGGAGCAAGAGGTCGCGCGTTCGAGTCGCGCCGGGCCCATGCTTCTCACCAACCGCCCCTAAGCCCCTCAGATCTCAGAGTTTTCGTTCACCTCGGCGGCCCCTTCGACCTGACGGGCGCGGGCCGGCCTGAGGGCTGGCGCTGTCCGGCCCGGCTGACTAGCGTTCCCAGGCCTCCCCTGGTCGATCCTTCACTGATCGGTTATGGCCGCGCTCCCCAACTTCGCGCCGCGCATCTTCGCCGCCCCCGAGCAGCGGCAAGTGCGGTTGCATCCGCGATACGCTCACCTCTACCCGGAGATTCCTCCGGGCATCTGGGTCACGGCTACCAGCGCCGCGTGGGTCGTCCTCGGCGGCATCCTCGGGAGAACAAGGTCGTGGCCGTGCCCCGGCCCACGGGTGCTCGGCCAGGAGCACTTCATCTTTCGTGGTGGAGACTGCCGGGTGGAAGGGTGGCTCGGACCCAATTCGCGGTCCGATGATCCCTGAGACCGCCTTCGCATGAGCGCTGGGCTCCGGCGCACGAGGTCGGCGTTCGGGTCGCGCCCACTCGAGAAGGTTTTTTCTTGAACGATCCCCGCGCTGCCGTGGCCCACTGGCCATTGACCAAAGAAACCGGTCGTCCCCTCCTCGCTGGATTCATGACCCTGGCCGTCGCTGCGGCCACCTGGGCGGGCTTGCTGTGGGTCTTGCGGCGAGCGCCCAACGTGCCACCGTCCCGGACGATTGCGGTCGTGTCGTTTGGGCGTGACTCGGTGGATGTGGCAAGTGTGAAACTCAGGGCCCCTGCCCTCCCGCGCGCCATTCCCTCCCGCCCTGTGCCCCTCAAGGTGAGCCCGTTCCTGCGGTCGCACCCATGGGCCGGGCCGGTCGGCGGGCGGTACTACTATCCCAGCACCTGTCGTGAAGTGCTCGGCTTCGAGCAACTGCGGTTCTTCACTACCGAGAGGGAGGCACGCGCCAGCGGATTGGTGCCCGCGAAAGGAACCCCCTGCCGTTGAGGGCAGCGACGGTAACCGAAGGTGATCCATGGGAATGTATCTGCAACTGGCGGCCGTGAGCGACACCACCATCGAGCGGCTCCGCGCCGACCCGGCCCTCGCTTGGCAGCTCGTGACGCCCGATGAGCCGGAACGGGTAGTTGCGGCTCGGGCGGAGTCACGGCCGCGACCGGGCCTCTGGTCGCGCCTGTTCGGTCCGAAGCTCGATCCGCGTTCGGAGACGGTACCGCCGCCACTCGTGCTCGGACCCGGAGAGGGTGACCTGGGTGGTCTCGGCGATTTCGAGAAGTCGTGGCACGGTCTGCCCTACCTGCTCACCGGCACGGCCTGGGAGGGTACCCCCCCCCCGCTCAACTTCCTGCTCGCGGGCGGGCACGAGCTGGCTATCGAGCTCGGCCAGGCGCCGGTACGCGCCCACACCAGTGCGGAGACGCGCGTGATCGCCACAGCCCTGGCTGCCCGGACACCCGACGAGCTCCGTGCGCGGTTCGATCCCGCCGAGATGAATCAGCTCGAGATTTACTCCGGAGGTTGGGAGCGACCCGAGGAGCCGGATGACTTGTTGGACGCGGTTGACCAGCTCCGCGAGACCTTGGACACCGTGGTGGGCAGAGGCTACGGCCTGCTGGTGATCATCACCTAGGAAGAGCCCGCATCGTCCGTCATCGATGGGACGGCCCTACCCCGGTTCCGCCGTTCCTCCCCGCCAGCCGATCCGTCCGGGTATCAGCCGCTCCACATACGCGCGCAGCCAGCGCGACGGGGTACGGACCAGGAGCACGATCAGCATCACGATGTGCTCGAAGAAGCCGTGTCCGGCCGCCGCGTACAGCCCGAGCTGAAAGCCGATGCCATTGAGGAGAAAGAGCGGCGCCGTCCACGGCACCAGGATGGACACGAAGAAGAAGGTCTCGAACAGGATCGTGAACACGCTGAGCACGATCGCCAGCGAGTGCTGCTGGGCCAGCCAGAGCCCGAACGGAATCCCCCGGTTCAACGCGTCGGCAGAGGTGTACGCCTGCAGCGTGTAGCCGTTCATCCACTGCAGCCCGCCCTCCACCAGCTTGCTGACTCCGGTCGACAGATAGGTCATGGCCAGGAGCACGTGCGTTCTAGCACTTAACTCCATGCGAAATACGCCGGGTTCAGCGCTGGTCAGCGCCCGTCTTCAGCTTCGGGAGCAGGAGGTCCGGGGTTCAAATCCCCGCGCCCCGACTGACGGAAAGAACTTCCCCCGCCGCCGTTGAGGCCGCGGGGATTTTCTTTGGCCGCGATCTCCGCCCACCTCTAGCCGATCG
>JALYPB010000365.1 GCA_030856585.1 Gemmatimonadota bacterium
GCTATGGGAGCGCGGTCACGGTGACCGGAGCGGGCTTCCTGCTCAACGACGAGATGGATGACTTCGCCACCTCACCGGGCCAGCCAAACATGTACGGTCTGGTTCAGGGGGAGGCAAACGCCATAGCCCCGGGCAAGCGGATGCTGTCGGCCATGACGCCGAGCATCGTGCTGGACCGGGCGAAGCAGCTGTATCTGGTCACCGGCACACCCGGCGGACCCAGGATCATCACCATGATTTATCACGTAATTTCTAACGTGGTCGATCACAGAATGCGGCTGGCCCAGGCGGTCGAGGCGCCTCGAAATCACCACCAGGCTCTGCCCGACAGCCTTCGGGTAGAGGGCTCTGGATTTCTACCTGAGGTGCTGGACAGTCTCAGAGCCCGCGGCCATGGAATTTCAGTCCAAGGCACGTGGGGGGACGTCGAGGCGATCATCCGCACGCCGAACGGGTGGCAGGGCGTGAGCGATCCACGCGGGGGTGGAGGAGGGGCGGGGTACTGAAAGACTGTCATCCTGAACGCAGTGAAGGATCTCTCCGAATCACCCGAAGAGATCCTTCGCTTCGCTCAGGATGACAACCTGAGCTAACAACCACTCGGCTTAGCTGGCGGGCGAAAACCGCTCATCAAGCGACAGCGTGACCGTCGTGCCCTGCGGCAGAACGACGTCCCGGTCCTTGGTCTCGACTGCGCGCTGGGCACCAACCGCTCCGCCAAGCACACCACCGATGATGGCACCCTTGGTGCTGCCTCCAAGCACTCGGCCTACCACTGCGCCAACCGCGGCGCCGGCAGCGGGCTTGGCAATGTCACCCGCGTTGGTGCCTCGACCCTGGAGCTCCGTGGTGACGCCCTCGATGGTAGCCGAGATGGGGTACGACCGGCCACTCATGCTCACCGAAGTGGGCTGCAGGGTGAGTGTTCCCGTCTTGTCGCTCTTGTTCTCCGCTTCCTTGATCGCCGTGACTTTCAGAACCACCTCGGAGCCGGCCGGAATGACCACCCGGCCAGAGTTGTCCTTGACGTCGGATGCCACGGTGGCGGTGACGGTGTCACCCACCTTGTTCTTGTGCGAACGGAGCTCCGCGTTGGTGGAGGCCGTGATGGTAGTGCCCGCGGCGAGCGCCCTGGGTGCAGCGGGAGCGCTCGGCCGCGGCGCCGACGCTGGAGCTGCCGGCCGGTTGGCGCGGGGCGCAGGGGCCGGCTTGCTGGCCGTGGGTCGGTCGTTCAATTCGGCGCTGGTATCCACGGGGGCCAGCTGCAGATCACGACTCAGGCTGTCGGCCGTGGCCGCATCCCCCCTGTCGCCGCCGCCACAGGCTGCGACGGCCACCAACGTAAGCGCTGCAATCATCGTTCTCGACATCTAAGCCTCCTTGGAGTGACTTGCTCGGGTTTTCACACCCGGCGACATTTCAGCCCGCTTATGCACGAGCTTCGTTCTCTCCTGCCATACCTCAAGCCCTACCGGCGCGTCTTTCTGGTCGGCCTGGCGCTTGTTGTCATCTCGAACTTCTTCGCTACCCTGGGTCCCCGGTTTCTCCAGCATGGAATCGACGCCCTGCGCGACGGCGGCGGGTTCCACGAGGTCCGGGTAGCGGTGGCGCTGCTGCTGCTCGTTGCGATTGCCGGCGGGGTTGCCCGTTACGGCATGCGCGAGCTTCTCAACAGCGCCAGCCGGCGGGTTGAGACGGACTTACGGGACCAGCTGTACGACCACCTTCAGCGGATGACCGCCGAATTCTACGACCGGTACCCGACCGGCGATGTGATGGCCCGCACGACCAACGATCTCCTGGCAGTTCGAATGGTAGCGGGTCCGGCACTCATGTATGTAGTGGACACGACCATAAGGGCCCTCCTGATTGCGCCGGCAATGGTAGCAATCAGCGCTCAGCTGACCCTGCTCGCCCTGGTGCCCCTTATCGGCCTGCCGATCGCCATGGTTTCCCTCGGTCGTGTCATGCACCGGCGCTCACAGGAGATCCAGGCCCAGTTCAGCGAGCTCACCAGCCACGCGCACGAGAACCTATCCGGGGTGCGCGTCGTCCGCTCCTACCGGCAGGAGCGCGCAGAGATCGCGCACTTCCGCGCCCTGAACGACACCTATCTCTACCGCAACCTGGGTCTGGCGCGAGTGCAGGGCGCTTTCTTTCCGCTGCTCACGTTGCTCGGTGGGCTCAGTGGCGTGGTCATCCTGTATGCGGGTGGCAAACTGGTGATGGCAGGCTCGGTTTCCATCGGCCAGTTCGTGGCGTTTGGGGTATACCTGGCCATGCTGGTCTGGCCCATGATCGCGCTGGGATGGGCGTTCAACCTGGTGCAGCGCGGAGCGGCATCGATGGGACGAATCAACCAGCTGTTCCGCGAAGACCCGGCGATCACCAGCCCTCCCTCGCCCACCGCGCTGCCGCCGGCTACCGGCGCCAGGGCGGTTGAATTTCGAGATGTATGGTTCAGCTATCCCGGCGCCCGTGAGCGGGGCTGGGTGTTGCAGGACATCTCGTTCCGGGTTGAGCGGGGATCCTCCCTCGCCATTGTGGGTCCCACGGGCTCCGGCAAATCCACCCTGGTGGACCTGATCGTCAGGACCTACGACCCCGACCGCGGTGCCGTGCTCATCGACGGCGTCGATCTGCGCCAGCTCTCGCTTCCGGACCTCAGGCGCGCGGTCGGGTTCGTGCCCCAGGAGACTTTTTTATTCGGCGAAACGCTGCGGCGTAATATCCTGTTGGGCGCGCCGGACGATGGCCGGCTCGAGCGGGTCGCCGATATCTCGCAGCTTACCGAGGCGCTGCCCGCCCTGCCGGATGGCTACGACACGATGCTGGGCGAGCGGGGAATCAACCTCTCGGGGGGCCAGAAGCAGCGAGCCGCGATCGCCCGGGCCTTGGCGCAGGATCCTCCGGTATTCGTGCTGGACGACGCGTTGAGTGCGGTGGACGCGCAGACGGAGGCGAAGATCCTGCGGGCGCTTCGCGGCGCGCTCGCGGGCCGGACCAGCATCATCGTCTCGCACCGCCTCGCCGCGGTGCGGGAGGCGGACTGGATCCTGGTGCTGGACGGCGGCCGGATTGTGGAGCAAGGCACCCACCCCGAGCTGCTGGCAGCTGGAGGGCGATATTGGGAATTGCTACGCCGGCAGCAGATGGAGGAGGAGCTTGAAGAGGAAAGCGTGAGCGGGGAAAAAACAGCGTGAGCGGGAAAAAACAGTACGTTGTCCTTGCCCCGCTCACGCTGTTTCTTACAACTGCTCTCTCAGAACATCCGGCGTGAGCCCCTGAAGCCACCCCGCCAGACGGGTGAACTCGCCGCTCACCAGCAGCACGCCCACCACAATCAGCAGCACGCCGCTGATCCGCATCACCCACGGCAGGAAGCGCCGGAACCGCTGAAACCAGTCCAGAAAAGATTCCACTGCCACCGCCGCGATCAGGAACGGCAGCGCGAGCCCCGCGGAGTACACGGCCAGCAGCTGCATGCCGCGGGTGACGTCGCCCGAGGTGGCTGCCAGTCCGAGAATCCCGCCGAGCACCGGCCCGATGCATGGTGTCCACCCCGCGGCGAAGGCCATGCCCACCAGCAGAGAGCCCAGATAGCCGACCGGTTTGCGCTCCAGGTGAACCCGGCGCTCCTGGTTCAGCAGCCCACCCTTGAACACACCGAGGCAGAGTAACCCGAACAGGATGATCAGCACGCCGCCTACGCGCTGAAGCCAGACCTGGTAATAATTGAGCGCGCGCCCCAATGCAGTGGCGCTGGCGCCGAGCAGCACGAAGATCAGGGAGAAGCCGGCGACGAAGAGCAGGGCATGAGTGAGCGCAGCGCGGCGCCGCCCGGTCACCTCAGGCAGGGTCATCCCGGTGATGAATCCCACATAGGACGGCACCAGAGGGAGCACGCAGGGCGAAAGGAAGCTCAGCAGCCCGGCGACAAAGGCCACCAGAAATCCCAGTGCGACCGGCTCGTTCATAGCGGCCCCAGCTCGCGCTGGCGACACTCGCGACACACGCCGTAGATCTCGAGCCGGTGCCGCTGGTGCTGAAAGCCGTGCTCGTCCGCCAGAATGGGTAGCATCCGCTCCAGCCGCTCGTTGGCGAACTCCACCACCCGGCCGCATCGCTGACAGATCAGATGCTCGTGGTCCGCCTGGGCCGCCATCGGCTCGTAACGCTTGAACCCCTCGCCGAAGTCGTGCGCTCGAACCAGGCCGCTCTCGACCAGGAGATCCAGAGTGCGGTAGACAGTGGCAGTACCCACGCGCTCCCCCCGCTGCTTCAGCTCTCGCCGGATGGCATCGACCGACAGATGCTCTTCCGCCATGAAGACGACTTGGGCGACCAGATCGCGCTGGCGAGTGACCGGTTGATGATGTTCCCTAAGG
>JALYPB010000372.1 GCA_030856585.1 Gemmatimonadota bacterium
GATGAGGAGTTCTGGTACCGTGCCCCTGCGGGTGGCCCGACTAGCGCGCCTCCGCGATCGCTTTCCGGTAGACCTCCTCGACTCGGGCGGCCACCTGGTCCCAGGAGAACTCACGCCGTGCCTGATCGCGCGCGGCGTCGCCCAGTGTCCGCGCCAGCGTGCGGTCGGTGAGCAGGCGCTCCAGCGCATCGGCCATAGCGGCCGTATTGCCGTCGGGTACGTGCAGGCCGGTCACCTCGTGCCGCAAGGGACCCGCCGAGCTCTCGAAGGTCGCGACCGGCAGGCCGGCGGCCATGTAATTGAGCAGCTTCTGCGGGATACCGTCGCACTGGACCCGAGGGTTCACGGCGACCGTCGCCGCCGCCAGGATGGCCGGCAGTTCTGGAAACGTGGCCCGCCGCAGGTCCACTGCGGCACGCACGCCGAGCCGCCGCGCCAGTGCCTCGAAGGGTGTGAACGGCGAGTCCGTCACGATCATCAGACGTGTGTCAGCCCGGCGCGCATGCAATCGGGCAAACGCCTCGAGCATGAGGTCCACCCCCTGGTAGGGGGCGAGGTTGCCGGCAAAGACGACCGTGGGCGCGTCGGCTGTGATCCCCCATTCCGCCGGGAAGCGCTCCCACTCCACCCCGTTCGGAATGACGTGCACGCGCTCGGGGGCGGAGGCGCCGGCGGTCGTGAGTGCCCGGCGAATCGTCTCGCTGACGGCAATGATGCGGTCGGCACGCCGCGGCAGGTAGCGGTCGAGCCATGGGGCGACCGCCCGGACCCAGCGGCGAGGCAGGGCGAGCCGATACGTGGGCAGCTCGCTGGCCAGCAGGGTATGGGCATCGTATACGATCGGAGTTCCGCGGAGCGCGTGATCCGCGACGAGCAGGCCTTCATAGTGGTGCGCGTGGACCAGATCGAAGCGGATCTCCTGATGCAGGCGACGAAGCAGCCGGGCGAGCATCGGATCCAGCAGGAAGAGCTTGCGGACTGTGGGTCCTGGACTGGTACGACGATAAAAGGGGACATCACGGATCCGGTGGACCACAAACGGAGGGTCGGCCAGCTCCTGGCCCAGGTGGTAGGTGACGACGTGCACCTCGTGTCCCCGGCGCGCCACCGCCTCGGCGATCCGGTGAATCCGGATGGGGGTGCCGCGCGGCCAGGGAAACGGGCAGGCCGCGATCATTGCGATGCGAAGGGAATCAGTCATCCCGGACCGCGAGCGCGGCCTCGAGTTGCCGCTCCGGTGCCAGGTCGATCGGGGGGTGGCGGGCCACGGTCCGGTAGGCATCGACGATGAGCCATCCGCCGACGAAGGTCTGCGATACGACTGTGACCCAGGCCGCGCCCAGCGCTCCGTACCGCGGAATCGCCACCAGGTTGAGTGCCACATTGAGCGCGACACCGGTGGCCATGATGAGCACCGCTCGCTTCTCTCGCATCGTCGCCGACGCAAGCAGCATGGCCACCGTCGCGATGTAGAGTCCCGGCACGCTCAGGTACAGCACCCGCAGCACCTCGGCTGATTCGTCATAAGTGGCGCTGTAGACCATCCGGATGATAGGAAGCGCCAGCAGGGCCACAAACCCCCACGCCGCCGCACCGAGGACCGCCATACCGGCAAACATCTTGTGCATCAGGCGACGCAGGTCGTCCCACTGCTGCCGGGCCGCATACGCCGCGCATACCGGGAGCAGGATCAACGTCAGGGGCCGAACTACGAACTGCGAAGCCTCGAGCAGCTTGGCCGCCGCCTGGTACCGGGCGACCTGCTCGTACGGCTGGAGGTAGCCCAGCATCACGGTATCGGCGGCGAAGTGCACCAGTCCGGCGATAGAAAGAACGAATAACCAGATGGACCCCGCGAAGATGCGTCGCATCCGGCGCCACCCGAACCGGAGCCGGATGGGCCCGATCCTGAGTCGCGCGATCGCGGCGGCCAGACTCAGGAGCACCGCACCACTGAGCACGTGGGCCCCTGTCATCCACCCTAACCCGGCGCCGGTCATGGCACCGACGGCCACGGCGGCCACGAGCACGGCCAGCGAAATGCCGAACGCCCAGACCGTGTACCCGACCCGGTGCAGTCCCAGGAAGAGCGAGGAGTAGGTGCGGTAAACGTCCTTGCAGACGCTGTATACGGCGATCGCCGCGACCACAGCCAGCGCGTCCGGCTTGGTGACCGCCACCCAGGCGGCCAGGAGAACCAGATACGCCGCGACCAGGGGCAAGCGGGCCGACAGCACCGCCTCGAGCCGGCGCCGTGCACCAGCGGGGGCCGCCGCCACGCGCCGGGAAAGGTCGGTACTGGCCCCCAGGTCGGTGACGAGCACCGTCACACCGCAAAGCGTCAGGGCGAACATCAGCTTGCCGAACTCGGCCTGGGACAGTCCTCGTGCCATCAGGGCGAGGAGGGCAAAGCCGAGAATCTTGAAGCCCAACTGCGAGGCGAAGGCGACCAGCAGATCGCGCCGAGTCTTGCTCAGCCTCATGAAGCGCGTCCGCCCGCTAGCCGCCAGTTGAGTCGGGCGACCAGGTCGAGGGCGCGCTGGGCCGCGCGCTCCAGCGCGGAGTGGCCCCATCTCGAGTTGAAGGGGAAGGGGCCTGCGGTCAGGATCTCGAGGTCAGTTCGTCGCCGGCTCATCCCCATGGCCTGACGCACGCGCAGCACATGTGGGAGCATCCGAGCCGTTGATCCAGCCGCCCAGAGCCAGTGGCCGATCCAGCCTTTCCTGGCCGCGCCGAGCAGCTGCAGCACCTCGAACACGGCCAGGGCGGGCGCGAAGCGGAGCAGCGTCCCTGCCTGGTACAGCATGAGGACGGTCAACCAGCGATTGCGCATGGTGTGGCGTACCCGGACGGGAGTAAAGCGTCCGGTCTCCCGGATCGACACGCCGATGGTGCCCGCCCGGTGCAGGCACCGCGCTTCGGGTACGACAATGCAGTCGTATCCCTGAAGGCTGGCTCGCAGGCCGAACTCATGGTCCTCCAGGTAGAAGAAGAGGCGCTCGTCGAACCACCGCCGGTCGCCAAAGCGGGCCCGGTCCACCATTACGCAGCAGGTGATTGCCGTGCCCACTACCCGCACACCGTCCTTCAGCTGCGCCACGGGTGTATCCGCATGGAGCAGCGTCTGCGTGCCCAGGAAGTGCGGCACGGCGCCGACGTACTGGACCGTGTCGGGCGCCTGCGCGTAGAGCACCGCCGCCATCGCCAGGATCGCATTGGAGTGGCCATCGAGAGCCGCCCCCAGCGTCTCGATGCTGCCGGGTTGCGGCTCGACGTCGTTGTCGATCAGCAGCACCCGGTCGTTTGCGGCCTCTCTGATGGCACGGTTGCGGGCCGCGCCGGGGCCGAGGTTGGCTCCCAGCTCGATCACCCGCAATTGGGGGAACTTCTCCCGCACTAGGGCAGCGCTCCCGTCGGTGGATCCGCTGTCGATCAGCAGCACGTCGTCTACCGCGGAACCCAGGCGGGCCACGGCACGAAGCGTGAGCGGGAGATATGATTCCCCATTGTGATTCACGATGCCGATGGAGACGCGACGAGTGGTCACGGCCACAATAATACTATGAACCTGGCACCATGATCCTCGATGTAGAAAAGGGATTCGGGCACGAGCCGCCGCGCTACGACCTCTGTATCGTGGGCGCGGGCGCGGCGGGGATCACTCTTGCTCTGGAGCTCGAGGCGACCGGGTTGCGGGTGTGCCTGCTGGAGGCGGGCGGAGCGGTCTACGAGGCCGAGACCCAGCGCCTGTTCGAGGGTGAGGTCAGCGGCCAGAAGTATCCGACGTTGCGGGATACCCGTGTCGGGGCACTCGGCGGATCAACCACGGTGTGGGCCGGCTGGTGCCGTCCGCTGGAGGCGCTCGACTTCGACCCGCGGGAGTGGTGCGACGCGGGCGGCTGGCCCTTCGGTCTCGACGAGCTGCGTCCCTGGTATGCCCGGGCCCATAAGATCTGCGGGCTCGCCGCCTGTGACTACGACCCCGAGCACTGGGTAGGAGTCCTCGGAGCAAACAGGCTACTGCCCGGGGATTCCGGGTTCAGCAACGAGATCTTTCACATCGGGCCCCAGGACTTCGGCGATCGCTATCGTGAGAGGCTCGAGCGGTCGAGGACCATCGACCTGGTGCTGCACGCCCCGGTCATGCGACTCCGCGTGGAAGGCGCTGTCTGTACCGCAGTCGAGATCCGCACGCTAGGCGGGTGCGAGCTGGCGATCCGCGCGGACCGGTTCGTGCTCGCCGCCGGAGGGATCGAGAATCCCCGGCTCCTGCTGCTCTCCGCCGACCAGCCGGCCGGCGTTCCCGGCAATGCCGGCGGGCTGGTCGGTCGCTATTTCACCGATCATGCGTTCGTCGACCCGGGAACCCTGGTACTGCGAGCGCCGGACTCGTTGAGCTTCTATCGCGATCGGCCGGTCGCTCCGGGACGAGGGGCCAGTTCGGTCCGGGGAGTTCTGTCGCTCCGGCGCGAGGTCGCCGAGCGCGAGCGCCTCATGCATGCGGCCTTATACTTCCATCCCCGGTACGAAGCTCATCGGGTTTTCGATACCGCGGAGGTGAAGGCCTGGCTGACGTTGTGGAACAAGCGCAAACAGCGAGCGGTGCCGGGAGCGGCCTGGCCCTATGTCAGGGAGGCAATTAGAGCCCCGCACCGGCTGGCCGTCGCGCTGGCACGGAAGCTCGCGGTGCGACATGGGCCGGCCCGACGCTGGCGAATGCGTGGCGCCTTCGAGACCGGGTCCCGGTACGACAACCGCGTGACCCTGAGCAACGAGCGAGACCGACTCGGCAGGCGACGGGTGCTGATCGAATGGCAGATCGGTGAGGCGGACGTCGAGAACATGCGCCGGGTGACGCGGCTCTTCGACCAGGTGGTGAGGAAGGCAGAAGTCGGACATCTCGAGCGCGCCTTTCCGGACACGCCGGCGGGGTGGCGGCAGGCGCTGGAGCCGGCCAAGCACCACATGGGAACCACCCGGATGCACATCGCCTCCCCGCTCGGCGTGGTGGATGAGAACAGCCGGGTCCATGGAACGTCGAATCTGTATGTCACCGGCAGCTCTGTTTTCCCGAGTGGGGGGTTCGCGAATCCCACGCTGACGATCGTCGCGTTAGCGGCTCGACTGGGGGATCACCTCAAGCGAGTCGCCCGCGGATGAGACAACTATAGCTTCACCTCACTCACCTGGATCGTCGGTTGGACGTTGGTGTAGTTGGGAATGTCGCCCATGATCGGCCCGGCGTGCGGGCCGAACACCGCCTGAAAGGCCTCCACGGAATCAAAATACAAATGACCCATGGCGCTAAGCGCTCATTCAGGCATGAACCCGCAGCACGTAGCTCACACCGAGTGCACATACATATAGCCCAGCTCCGAATACAGTATGTGTCACAAGGCTCTTCAGCCTGGCCTGCGTTGGATTGGGCGTTCTTGATGCAGCAATGCCGAGGCCGAAGGCCGGCTGCATGATGAACAACGGGAACACTACGGTGCCGATGCCGTAGAGCAACGCAGGCAGCACAGTTGGTCGCGCAAGCCAGTCGCCTGATGTAAGCACGACCAACACAAGCGCAAACACGACACCAATGGTGTAGTGGGCAATCCAGCCGACCGTGCACTCAAGGGGTTTCTGCGGCGCTGCGGTGATACTCGCGTGCCTGAGAGTGCCCGCCGGCATGTGGCGAACCCAGCGTCCGAGCAGACAGTAGCTGAGCGATGGAATGCTGAACGTACGCTTCAGGAACAGATTCCAAAGGTCCATCACCAGAGTTGCGCCAATGCCTATGGCAATTGCACCAAGGATGTCGTTTGCTTCAATGCTCACGATCTACCTCAGTATGGACGTTGATGCCGAACGGAGCTACCCACACCCCTTTGACTCGACTGCGCTGAGCGTAGTGGCACTGACGTCTTGGCGAGGACGTAACTCCTCTCTGCACCGGCGCTCAATGACGGCAAGCGGGCTACCGCGTAACAGCGAGTCCGGCCGTGAACCCCGGCGCCAGAGCTCCTCAAGAGGCCGTGAATCGCCCCGGGATTGCCGGAGGCTCCAGTTGTTGAGAGGTTGGAGCCATGGACAAGCGGACACGATACTCCCCGGAGGTGCGGGAGCGGACGGTGCGGCTCGTGCAGGACCACGTGCACGAGCATGGGTCGCAGTGGGCGGCGATCCGATCGATTGCGACGAAGGTGGGGTGTACCGCCGAGACCCTCCGCCGATGGGTGCGGCAGGATGAGCGCGATGGGGGCCGGCGCCCGGGCCTGACCACCGAGGAGCAGCAGCGGGTCAAGCTGCTGGAGCGGGAGAATCGGGAGCTGCGGCGCGCGAACGAGATCCTGCGCAAGGCGTCGGCGTATTTTGCCCAGGCGGAGCTCGACCGCCGCGGGACGTGATGGTGGCGTTCATCGATGCCCACCGTGAGACGTATGGAGT
>JALYPB010000048.1 GCA_030856585.1 Gemmatimonadota bacterium
GTACTGCGTACCGCGATCCGGACCCTGGCGGTTGAGCGTAGTCGGGTCGTGACTGGTCCAAAACACGTTCAGCAGGTCTTCGTACTTGACCTTGCCGGGGTCATAGGTGACTTCGACGACCTCGGCATGACCGGTACGGCCACTGCATACATCCTTGTATGTCGGATTCGGGAGCGTCCCTCCCAGGTAGCCGGCAGCCGCATCGGTCACCCCGGGTACCTGCCGGAACGCTACTTCTACCCCCCAGAAACATCCGGCTCCGAAGGTGGCCTTCTCCAACTGTGTCATGTGCTCCTCTCGTTTGTGACTCACCATCAACGGTTTCCGGCTTCAGATCGTTCCCGGTCAGTCCCATGCCATGCGCCGGCGCAGCGAGGTGATGTGGGCCACGTGGTGCCTGCCATGCCACGCGTACAACGCCAGCACTTCATCCAACTCGAACATACGGCCGTGCTCGGGATGCCGGTACCGGCGCGCAAAGTCGGCTTGTCGCAGGTTCCGCAACAGCAGCAGCCAGCGTTGGTGGAGGAAGTCGAGCAGGGCCAGCGAGGGTTCCAGCGGTCCGGAGCGGGCGTCCGGGAGCTCGGCCCAGCGCGCCTCCTCGTAAGGCTTGATGGTGGGCTCCTCTTCCGTGAGCGCCAGCTTGATGCGGGTGTAGGCATTGAGATGGCTGTCGGGAAGATGGTGCACCACTTGCCGCACCGTCCAACCGTCGGGACGATATGGCGTGTCGAGCTGAGGGTCTGACAGGCCGGCCACGGCTGCCCTGAGCTGTCCTGGCGCCGCGGCAATCTCGCCCAGCCACTGATCTCGCAGGGCCGGGCTGGTGGAACCGCCGTACCGGAACGGCCCGATCGGGTATCGAAGATCATCCATCGGCGGCGGCTTCCTCGGTCTACTCCCGAGCCTTGTCGGCAGTACGCTCGCTGTTGGGTGCACGCGGAGCCCCGTCAGGACTCTCACCGCGAAACTCGAAATGCTCCTCCCGAAGCACCCGGTCCTGTATCGGCGCGTCCGAGATCTCCATCAGGAGAAGCCGAGCCAGTACCGCTTCTGCCACGCGGGCCGCAGGCTCCCACTGGCCGGCGGTGAGGCTCGGATAGAGGTCCGCAAACTCCGGCTTCAAACGTGCTTCGCGCATCTATGCTCGATCCTACCTCGACTCAGGATAGCGCACCATACCTCGCCGCTCAACGTCAGCTTTCGGGCTGAACCCGGTCAGCGGTCCCACGGTCTTGCGTAGCAAAACCTCCGAATGGCCGCGGACGATGTAGTCGGTAAGCTCCCCGACGACCTTGTAGCCCAGCCGCTCGTACAACCGCGTGGCGTCGATCTGGATGTAGCCCACGAAGGCACCGGTCATACAGAGAATGAGGAAGCCCGCCAGGCCGCTCTCGCCTCTCGCGAGGTAGAGCTTGGAGCGGTTCAATCGCCAGCCTGCGGGTAGGCGCAGTGCTCTCGGGCATGAGTCAGGTCGAGGCCTCCCATAGCCGCCGCACTCGCCTGGCGGCTTCCTCCCTTGCGGCAGCGGTCGGATTCCGGAGCACCCCGATTTTCCGGAACAGGTTACGCGCCCGGCGGTATAGATCGGAGATCACGTGACCTCGCGGCATGTCTGCCGTGCGGGGCAAGAGGAGGAAGTGCACGTGACGAATGCGCTCGTTGAATGATACCGCATAGATTCGCTCGGCAACCACTACTCGTTCCAGTGCGCTGACACCAGCGCGGAGAATTGGGCCGAGGCCCTCTGCCTCCGCCGGCGTCAGCTCGGCCAGGGACTCACAGTGTCGGCGAGTCTTGACTATCAGCTCCCCCGGATCGGTGAAGGCGCCGGTATGGTGGCTCACAAACCAGAGGCCGTCATCCACGATAACGCCGCCGGGCGCTTCGACGTCACCCGCTACCTCGGCACAGGCGGCGCACCCCGGTACAGTTGCGGAGGTGTACGTCATGCCTCCAGACTGATTCCTTCCTTCAATATCCATACTTTGGTGGCGAAAAAGAGTCGTATCATCGTGGCGTGGTCCTGGGCTGCTACAACGACGACCAGGTCCTCGCCATCGTTGCCCTTTGTTGGCCTGACAGTCTGCTTTGTCCGCATCCGGCCCTTGAGCGCGTCGAACCAGGGCGGCAAGTCTCCACGCTGGTCGCCCCGGATGACGTCCCGGCTCTTGGCGCCGGTGGGGTCGGCAAGGGCCACTTTACAATACCATTTCCCTCGGGCCTCGCCCTTGGTCGCGCGCGAGAAGTT
>JALYPB010000399.1 GCA_030856585.1 Gemmatimonadota bacterium
CGCCAACCCCTTCCCACCCGAGGAAGAGCAGGATGAAGCTGTTGCCCATGACCAGCACCAGCATCGCGAACACGAACAAGGGCATCACCGTGAAATAGCGTGAGAAGCCTCGCTCGTTGTGCATGTAATTGATGGAGAAAATCGCGATGAGAAAGCTGATGCTCGTGGTGACGAGCATCATGACGGCCGAAAGCGAATCTATCAGAAAGGCCACATCCACGGTGAGGCTGCCGCTGACGAGCCAGCGGTAGAGCACGACCTCACGCGGAGTCGGATCCAGGAGCAGCTGGGTGAACAGCCATACGGAGCCGAGCAGCGAAAGGAGGAGCGAGCCGCTCGCGACCCGCTGCACGACCCGCCAGGAATACCGCTCTCCCAGGAGCGCGTTGACGCCGTTGCCGAGCGCGGCGGCGAGCGGTAAGCCGGGGACGAGAGCAACGATGAGGTCGAACACGTTACCGGCCGTTCGTCAGGGTAACCTAGGCGGGCTGCTGGGCGACCAGAGCCGGAGCGAGGAAATCCGTCTTCCCCTTGTACCAGTCGAAGGAGGAATTCACTTCGGGCAGTGGCGTCAGCGATCCATCCCACAAGACAAAGCCGACGCCGGGCACAAACAGATGGAACGCACCGCTTTCCGGCTCCATGGCGATCAGGTGCACCCAGGCATTGTCGAGCAACTCGCGGATCGCGGCCTGGCGCCCGTAGATCTCGCCCAGAATCGCGTTGCTCGACTCGACGATCAATTGGAGTCGCATGGGCTCGTGAACCTCGACCATCTGCTTCGGCAATCCGGTGCGGAGATCGCTCATGGCGCCTTCCATAACCCCGATCATGCCGTAGACGTTGTGCGGAACCTTGGTGTCGGAGCCCCACTTGGCATTGTCCACGGTGGAGAAGTAGTACTCCAGATTGATGCCGGCCCCGACCGGCCCCACCGCCAGGAGAATCCGCTCCAGGATCCGGCCGTCCGGATCCTGGGTGGGATCGTAGGAGATCACGAACACCCGCCGGTCCAGAAAGACGCCCTGGGTGATGGAGCGGCGCCCGACTACGGCACACGCGTTCGTGGCGTGACCCCACTCCGGGCGGACCTGGCTCAAGTCCATGGAACGGCCCTCGATATGGCGGAGTGATCGGTTCGGCGACGCATCCTTCGGCGCGGACCCGAACCGCCGGCAGCGCTCCTGCGCGGACCGGGCGCGCGCCTCGTCCAGGTCCGCGGCAAGGCGATTCCATTCCTCGCGGTGCGTTGTGGGGATGTCCTCCAGGTCGTAGAACGTGAACTCCTCGGAGCAGGTGTTGTGCATCGAGCCCACGAACCACGTATCGCCGGGGATATCAATGCCCCGCTCGCGCAGGAGGGTACGGACTTCCGGGCGGTTCGCCAGCGCGGCGAATGCACGGCCGTTGGGCCCGCCGTGCTTCCCGCCACAGGCGCCGCAATCGTGGGCCGACTCGTGCGGATTGTTCATACTGGAGGACCCGTGCCCGGCGAAGACCACGAGGCGGGCAAACCCGTAGGTGAGCCCCATGTTCCGCAGCATCGCCTCCACCCGGTCCGCCTGCTCCACCGCGGTGAAGCCAAGCGGGGCGTGCCCCGGCGCCGTTCCCTCCCGCAGCGGCTCCTCGGGCCGGCTGACGGCGAGAGTAGTGCGTACCGGTGGGATGAACCCCTGGCGCGCTTTCTTCGTGGCTCGCGCATACCGATGCGGGCTCAGCACCTTGCCGACCAGGGGCACCGCCTGCAGGAGGCCGACCAGGTCGAGCAGGAAATAGGCAGACACCGCGTTCCGCTTGACCTCCCAGTAGGCGTTGTGGAAGACGTCGTACCACTTGCCGCGCCTTCCATGCGTCTCCAGGCTTTCCCCCTCGCCAGGCCGCGCCACCTCGGCCACGTGATGGACCGGCGTGATGACCGGGGGGCAGAGCGGAGTCGTGTCGTGATCGTCGAGGCCGCGGTAATTCATCGCGATGCCGAAAAAGCCGGCAGCCCCCAGCGTCTCATATTCGGGATCAATCTCCTCGACGTGACGGTGGATGGCTTCCTCGCGCTCGTCTATGCAGAAGACGATCTGCGCCCGGGGACGCGTGGCTCTCGTTCTCCACCGTCCTCTCCCGCGGTTGATGGCCAGGGCATTGAGTACCTCCTCCCGGTAGTGGCGTTCATAGGCGGCGAGCCAGACGGGACCATGCGCGGCGGACGGAAGCGCGTCCAGCGCGCCGATCAGCCGGTCGCGCTCATCCCGGGAGAGCGAGCGTATCTCGTGTGACGCGAGACCGAGGAACTGGGCCAGGTGGAAGAGACGCCACGCGACTCCCTGCGCCTCGCGAGCTGATTCCTGCCCGATCGCGCCGCTCTGCCGCTGCATCCAGATCATGTCCGCCAGAGTGCTCCACTGACTGTCCGCGCGGTCGCCCGAGGACGATCGCCCGGCCAGCGCGCGGGCCCGGTGGGCGAGATACTCCGGCAGGTGCCCGAGGTGGAGCTCGCGGCGCACGAAAAACTCGGCCAGGTGGGCGTGGAAGTACTCGTGCAGGGTGTCCACCTCGGGGCCGAGCTGCCAGGTGGCCCGGCACACCTTCTGAACCAGCAGCTTCTCGTAGAACAGCCGTACCGCGAGAAACTGGATGAGATCAACCGGCTGCACCTGCTGCCTCGGATATGCCGGCCGCTTCTCCCGCCAGTTGATCATGCCCCCCCAGCCGGGGAGCTCAGCGAGTAACCTGCCCAGGTACTCACCCCAGTGTTCTTCCTTGACGCCCAGATCGTGGAGGTGCTGGATGACCGCGTCCTGGGCCAGGGCCGGGAGATGGCGAAGTGCATCACGCCAGCCAGGGAGATCATCGAGCTGGAAGGAGCGGTCCGAATGGGCCAGGCTTTTCCACGCGTCGTAGAAGCCGAGCCCGCGCCCGGGCATGCGCCACGCGGCGAGCCCCTCGTCCAGAAACGCCGCGCAGCGTCTGACCATGTAGCGGTTGACTCGGTCGCTTAAAGCCTCACCAGTCAGATCCAACAGGAAGTCGCTGTGCGACTTGCCGCGTCCGAACCGCTGCATCTCCTCAGCCAGCGTCGCCTCGGCGAACGCCAGCATTCGCCGCCGCGGGTCCCGTTCCTGGAGCTTCGCCGACAGCTCGGCATAGCGCGCCTGCTGGCGGCGAAGCTCGTCCGCCGGCGCGCCGTCCGAGTCTGCCTGGCGCACGCGGTCCTCGAGAGACGTAACCTGCAGCGTGGCGAGCGCCTCCAGCGCCTCGAGCCCCCGCCGGTTCAACGCCGTTGGGGCGAGGTAATGGAGCACGATCCAGGAGAGGTGTCCGGCTTCCGACGTCACCGGCTCCCCCCCTTGGGTGGTCTCGCGCCCGCGGTGGACTTCGGTTTCCAGGAGAGACTGAATCGCGTCCCTGAGCTCGGGGCTGAGCGAGATGGGCGGTCCTCCCCACCTCTCGATGAGCGCGAAGTACTCGTTCAGGAGCTCCGGCGCCGCGTCCGGGTCCTGTTCCTGGAGGTGGGCGGGATCGGTTAGCGAGAAGGGGTCCTCGAGTCCGCAACTCGCGAGGCAGGCGTGCCAGAGCGAAAGGAGCGCGTAGGCTTCAGGATC
>JALYPB010000414.1 GCA_030856585.1 Gemmatimonadota bacterium
CCCCTATACAAGATAGCCCTGGCCAGCCAGTCGGTGCGCATCACGACTGTCAAACTCCTGACGACAGTCGCCACATCGACTTGATTCAACGTATGACTAGGGTATCAAGCGGGAGTCAAGCGCGGTCAGCCTTGCAAGCCATGCCTAGCACCTATTGGGCGGCTCGGCCTTCGGAAAGGAGTAGATCAGCTTTGCGTCAGGCATGTTACGCAGTTAAGCTCTTGCAGCACAACTACTGCGGGGTGTGGCGCAGTCCGGTAGCGCGCCTGCTTTGGGAGCAGGAGGTCCCGGGTTCGAATCCCGGCGCCCCGATTTCGCATGATGAGGAAGGGATTCCGACTGACCTTGGCTGTCAGTGGCAGCTTGCGCTGCCACTATCGCTAAAGGTCTTGCCTGCCACCGAGACGAATTCCCAGCTGTAGGCTTCCTGGTAGAGTTTCAGCTTGAGCACCCCGAAGCCTCCTCCGTAAGCCGCTTCCCGGTTGGGCAGCGTCCTGTCGCCCACACCTACGCCTTTACCGCCGGTGCCCACAATGAATTCGCGCACCCCGCGCTCGGGGTCGTACACGCCCTTGGCCGTCTGCGGCGCGAACCTCTGATAGTTGTGCTCATGACCGTTGATGACCAGCTCTGCGCCGGCTTTATGAAGCAGGTCGAAGACGTGCTCCATTCTGGGCGAGAGGCTATCAGGCCCGAACAGCGGAACGTGGTAGATGGCGAGTGTGCATTTCTTCGGGTGAGCTGCGAGGTCGGCCTTGACCCACTCCGCCTGCGGGCTGCCCTCTCTCCCGGTGAATTGTGTGTTCAGCGCCAGGATGTGCCAGGCGCCGAGCTCATAGCTGTAGTATCCGGTGGCGGGGTCGCCGGCTGCCGCGCCGAAGTAATTGAAATAGCCTCGAGCGTTCGGGGTCAGATACTCACGGTTGCCCGGGACGGGGCGGGTTCGGGACTTGTGCCGGCCCCACGTCGGCTCATAGCAGTCGGCGTAATCCGCTTCGCTCCCATCCGGGTAGGCGTTGTCCCCCGCGATAAACACGACCCCTGGAATCTGGTCGAGAAGCCTGGCTGTCTGTTCGTCACCCTGTCCGAGACAGCTGGCAACGTCGCCCGCCCCCACCAGGACCACCGGCTGGTCGTCGGGTTGCCAAACCACGACGGTCACATCACCCTCGACGCCTTCGCTGATGGCCTCGATCTCGGTGGTGCCCTCGCCGACGGCGGTCACGCGGCCCTCCTTGTTCACCGTGGCCACGCCGGGCCGCTCGCTCGACCACTCCACCTGCCGGCCAGTCAGGACCTCGCCATCGGCAGCACGAAGGCTGGCTCTGAATCCGAACACCTCGCCTAGGACCAGCCGGCGAGTCCCCGGCGTCACCACAACCCGGGCGACCGGTTCTTCCACCGCGACCGCTGCGCGTCCCTCTTTCCCCTCAGAGCTGGCGGTCACGGTTGCCGGGCCGGGCCGGATCCCTTTAACCACGCCAGACCTGGAGACGGTGGCCACATTGGGGTGATCGGAGGTCCACGCGACGTCCCGCTCGTCCAATAAGTTGCCGTTCTCATCCTTGAGCGTCACTTCGAGTTGCAACGTTCCGCCCGGCCGGACCTTTCCGCCTCCAGCGTTGAGGGACACTGATCCAACCGCCGCTGTACGATCAGCCTGGCTACAGCCTGCTGGCCTTCGGCGTCAGCGGTGATGGACGCGGTTCCCGACCGCCTCGCGGTCACCTTGCCGTCCTCGCTAATCGACGCGATGTCGGGATCACTGACTGTCCACCCGATGGGCCGGCCCTCGATGATCCCGCCGTCCGCATCGCGCAACGTGGCCGTGAACTGTAGCTCTTCCCTTGGGTGGAGAATGGCGGTGCTGGGGGCCAGGTCGAGGGCTGATATAGGTTCGACGACCAGGACCGAAACCTCTTCGGTCTTCTTGCTCACGGTAGCGGTGACCGTTGCGGAGCCCGGGCGGACGCCGGCAACCAGACCCGCCGCGGAAACGGTGGCTACTGAAGGATCGTCGGTGGTCCAAAGGACGGGCCTGCCATCTAACGGTCCCCCCCACGCGTCCTCGGCGGAAACAATCAGTTGAAGCGTGGTGCCAGGCAGAAGGCTGGGGGATGCTGGACTGATCGTGAGCTCAGTTACTTGCGCAAGGACAGTGACAGCGGTTTCGCCTGACGCGGTATCGGCCGAGACGACGATCCGCGCTGAGCCGGGCATGAGGCCGGTGACCAGGCCTGAGCCGTCCACAGTTGCAACGCCTGAATCGCCTGAGCTCCAGGCGAGCTCGAGGCCCGACAGAGCCGAGCCGCCGGCGTCAAGGGGAGTGGCCGTAAGTTGGTAGGACTCGCCGGCGAGGAGGGACAGAGCTGACGAAGGCTCTATTCGAATGGCCGCGGCGCGAGGAGGCTCTGTATTACCGCCGCAGCTGACGTGCAGGATCAGACCGACCAGGAACCCTGCAGGGACCCCACCGCGCAGCCACGCCACATTCCTATTACGCACGGGCATTGCTGCGCCCCCCTAGAGCACCCCGAGCCCAATTTCTGTCTTCCATCATCGGGGCTGTGCACGAAGCGTGCTAAGCATGGCGGCAGTGCGCCGCGGGGAGAAAGATCAGCGAATGCATGGAGTTGCGCAGTTCGCTGGATTGGGAGAGCGTGTGGAGCACTTTCCACATGCTGACTGGCTTCCACACGAGTCTGTCTTCCGACTAACGCGAGGAGTAATGCCTCAGGAAGGCGACCAGATGAGGTAGGCCCGGACCTGCGGTACCTGTTTGCTGACGGCCGGCATTTCCCGATATGAGCTGCGCCGCACCGTGATGCCCACGTCCCCCCCGACACTCACCATTCGTACCACCGGTATTGCGGCACTCAATCGGGCCGTGGTCGCCAGGTGATTGGCGCGGGCTCCGTACACGCTATGAATCCAGACCGTCCTGGCATCCAGCCGGAGCATATCCCGCCCGTCCCTCCGTACCGATGCCGTGAATCTGCCGCCGAGGCCGGGCCCATAGTCGTAATCCCGGCGCCGAAAACCGTTGTAGTCCGAGGAGACAGCCCCGAGCGGTACCGCTTCCAGATGCATTCCCATGTGGAGCTGGGTTCGTGCGCCGGCGCTTCTCCGGTAGAGGAGGGCGCCGCTCAGGCTCTGACTGCTGGCCTTGAAGGCGGGGAGATCATCGTAGTCGTAATGCTGGTACAGTGCCAGGAACAGCTGGTTGCTGGTCGAGCGGACGAGGGTCCGTCGCAACAGCATGCCGGACACCGCGACATGTGAAAGGACGACGTGGTCCTCCGGGCTGAGATGCAGGCTGAACTCGAAGGCATCGTAAGGCCGGGTCACGCGGTCACCAAAGGCGTTGCCATACTGAATGCTGACCCCGACAAACGCCCGGCTTTCCGTTAGCGCGCCGGGAGAGGCTCCGCTGCCTCTGCGCTGTCCAAGCGCCACCGCTGCGGAGCTGAATTCCGGGGCCGTGACGCGCGCGCTGTCGGCGCGGCCTCCCCGGTCGTGGAGAAACGATTGTGTGCGCGCGACGGGATTGACGATAAAGGCACCCACGCCCCGCCCGAAGGC
>JALYPB010000419.1 GCA_030856585.1 Gemmatimonadota bacterium
ATCCTGCGCATTCGAGATGACTATGGTGGTATTGCCGGCAGGCACTGGTCCTTCCCTGCCTCCCCGCTTCCCCGCTTCCCCGCCTCTTCAAAACGCCGGCTCGAAGCTGAAGGTCCAGCGAAACTCCACCTCATCGTCGCCGGGCTCCCGGTCCTGGGCCAGCTCCGGGCGGCTCACGTAGAGCGGCAGGTCGAATCTGGTAGTGAACCCGGTGTCGCCGATACGGTGATCGGCCCGGAGGCCCAGGCCCGCATCGCCGAGGAACCGGATGCGATCGCCGGTGAGCGACTGGGAAGCTCCACCGATCGCGTGGGCCAGGTCGGTGAACGCGGCGACCGATATCCGATTGAAGAGACGCGCCGACGAGCGCGCCACCAACGTCTGGTCGAGCTCGAGGCTGAGCGCGACGATGGCTCCGGTCGATACTCGTGAGTCGATACCACGCACGGCGGCACCGCCGGGGGAGTGGTAGCGAAAGTCGTCTCCCACGAGCAGCGAGCCCCGGGACCGGAGAAACGGATTGCGCAGCTGCTGAAGCGGATCGGCGCCTTGAAAGTAGATCTGCCGCTGCTTGGCCGCGGTGTGGTCCCCGCTGGCGACGCCGACAAATGCGCGAGCACCGAAATTCCACTTCGACCCGAGGGGCCGCCGTGCCGTTGCCTCGACCTGTCCCCGAAAGTAGAACGGATCCAGCTCCGGGCGGCCGGACGCGGCGAGGCCGTCGCGGTTGTACGCTAACCCACCACCCAGCGAGCTCCGGACCGCGAGCTGCCACTTGGCACTCTGGGTGGTCACGCCGCCGAAGCTCTGCAGCTCCACAGTGCCGACGTCATCGTAGAGGCCCCGGTCGAGGTAACGGAAATCATCGGTGGCAACCCATTCCACACGGAGGCCGCGGCTCCAGGTTGGACCGAAGGTCAGGTGCTCACGACGGGTCCACGCGACCTCGGCGGCGACGCCGTAGCGCCCCTCGACGTTGAAGACGTCCAGCGTCTGCGACATGTTCGGAGCCCGCAGCTTCACCGGGTTCCTCAGTCGGGAAAAAAAATCGACGTCCCCGACATCGAGATCCGACCCCCATCCGGTCGCTATGCTTGCCAGCGTCACGTTTTGCTCGAAGCGGCCCAGGTAATCGCTCCTGGTCCTCACGCCGAGGGTCACGCCGCCGGCATCGTTGTACCAGAGCGTCGGCTGCCAGCCGACGGTAAGACGATCGCGCCGGGACCGGCTGGAGAAATAAGGATGGAAATAGTTATCGACCCCGGGTGCGGAGCCGAAAAGCCTCGACAGGAAGCCGCCGACCCGCTTTCGGTTGTTCAGCATGTTCCAGTCGTGCGCGCGGAGCCGTGGATCGAGCAGCACCTGCTTCGGCTTGCTGTTCGTAGTGACCTCCACCCACTCCCGCTCGGCGAGTCCCTCAACCCGTACGACCCCTGTATCGCGTTCGGCGATCACCATGACTTCGACCGGGGTTCGACCTTCCGCCTTCCGTACGACCTCGACCCTCGTCAGCCACCAGGTGGACGGAGGGACAGACGGACGGACGGAAGTGGGTGGGGAGTCTACCGCCATACCGCCGTACCGCCGTACCGCCTTCACCTTCCCAATCGCGTAATCGTACAGCTCAGTCGCGTGTAATCCCTGCCCGAACAGGGTGGACAGATCGCGCTTCGACACTTCCTCGGCAACGGCGCGAAAGGCCGTCTCATCCACATGCTTCAGCTTCCAGCGGTCGTAGTAGGTCCGCAGAATCCGCTGCATCGTTGCGTCGCCCACCGTGTGGCGAAGCTGATGGAGAAACAGCTCACCCCGGCTGTAGATCGAGATGTTGTAGGAGACGAAGTCCCGGTATGCGTCGCTCACCAGGCTGGTGGGCTCGGAATAGCCGTCGAGATCGAGCTCGAGGATACCGGCCTCGTTCCCCTCGTACCCTCCGGTCCGGCCGAGCGTCTCCCAGAACCACGTGGTCTGGAAGCTGGTGAACCCCTCATCCAGCCAGCCCTCGCGCCACTCGTTGTTGGCCAGAATGCCCATGGTGTAGTTGTGGCCGACCTCGTGCACGATCAGCCCCTGGTCCGCCGATCCGTTCATCACCATCATGGGGAACTCAGTGCCGCCGCCCTCGATCCGGTGAACGTTGGTCATCTGGGGCCAGGCGAAGGTTCCGAACAGCCGGTCCAGCCAGGCCAGTGCGGTCACGGTCCGCTCCACGGCAGTACCCTTGCCCCAGGTGCCCTCGTCACCGGGCTGATAGAGGACGTGGACGGCTACGTTCCCAAACGCGCCACCCTCGTAGCGGTACTCCGGATTCAACGACAGGGCGAAATGGTGGACGTTCTCCGCATACCATCGGATCTTCTTTCGCCCTGGCGCTGCGCCGTCGCAGCCTCCTGCCGAGGGAGTGCGCTCCCCGTAGTAGTCGCGCTGATACTCGACCGCGCGGGAGGGCGCCCGATTGGCCCGCTCCCACCCCGGATCTCCGCAGACCGGCACGCCGGTGGCGCCAACCACCTGATCGGCGGCGACATCTAGGTCGACCAGGAACGATCCGAACTCGCCGTAGAACTCGCCGGCCGGATAGAGCGGATGCTCGGCCCAGCCGTAGCGGTCGTAGACCACAACCTTGGGATACCACTGGGCGAAGTCGAACCGCCGGCCCTGGCGGCCCTGGCGGCGCGGCACCGTGGACGGGCGTGCGTCCCAGTCCATCTCGACCGACATGGACTCTCCCGGCAACAACGGCCGCGGAAGATCAAACCGTACCACGCTGCTGTCGGGCGCAAAGGGATACACCGGTTGTACCGGCTCACCCATGATTCGCACGTTGCGCACGTGATTGAAGGCGAAAGCGGGATCGCGCAGATCGTTGAAGCGGCGGCGGCCTTCCGCCGAGTCGGCAGCGGACCAGCGTGAGCCGGGACGAAAGGCGTTGAGATACAGGTGTAGCGAGAAGGTCGTGAGGCTGTCGGGCGAGCGGTTGGTGTAGCGAATTCTTTCGCTGCCGCTCAGCACCCCGGCCGCCTCATCCAGACGGGCCTCGATCTCATACCCGACTTCCTGCTGCCAGTAGGTAGCCGGATATTGTGCGGCCGCCTGCTGCTGAAGGAGGAGGAGCGCCAAGCCGATCACGGATGTCTCGAGGTTTGGGATTCGGCGGAGTCAGCAATCGTCGGCGAGAAACATAGGCGTGGCTTCGGGGATTTGGCACCGTGGCGCGCGCGAGCGGTTCACCCAACCCTGCGCAGCCGCACTATCGTCACCGCAGCACTTGTCCGGGCGGCTCTTGAATGGACACCTATCTCTCGCTTCGAGTACATCTCGTGTGGGCCACCAGGGATCGCCGGCCATGGCTGGACCCGGAGTGGCGGTCTCGGCTGTTCGCCCGCGCCAGCGCCGTAATCGAGAAGAGGGGCGGAAAGCTCCTCTGTGCTGGAGGCACAAGGGACCATGTTCATCTGTACCT
>JALYPB010000431.1 GCA_030856585.1 Gemmatimonadota bacterium
GAGTTCGGCCGCTCGATCTTCACCAAGGAATTCCAGGCCCAGAAGGCCGTCACTGGCACCGGCCACGTGCATGGCTGAGCACGGTCCCGTACCGGTCACCCGGGCTAGGAGGTAAGTCCCATGGCAGGAGGAACAGGCGGCAGGGCCGGGCAGACCTCGGTCAAGTCCGAGCCGAACGTGGTACCAATGATCGACGTCATGCTGGTGCTCCTGATCATCTTCATGATTGTCACGCCGTTGATCGCCGCGGGTTTCAAGGCAACCCTGCCGAAAGGCAAGAACCTCGATCCGCGGCCCGAGGGCGATAACGAAGTCGTACTGGGCATCGACCAGGCAGGCCGCTACTTCCTCAATCAGCGGCCCATCGCGGCCGGAGCGTTGGAGGATCAGCTCCGATCGGTCTTTGCCGCTCGAACCGAGGACAAGATTCTGTACTTCAAGGCGGATAATCAGCTCAAGTACGGGCAGGTACAGGAAGCGGTTGAGACCGCGCGGCGGGCGGGCGTCCGGGTGATGGCGGCGATCACCGAGCCCAGGGCCGGGGGAATGTTCCCCGCCAAGAAAAAGGAGAACTGATATGGCCGGTGGAGGCGGAGGAGACCGCGGGGCCCTCTCGTCGGAGCCGAATGTGGTCCCGATGATCGACATCCTGCTGGTGTTGCTGATCATCTTCATGATTACGCAGCCGCTTTCGCGGATGGCCCTGGATGTACAGGTGCCGCCGCCGGACACGCCCACGGTGAACAAGAACCCGCCGAGTCAGATCGTGCTCGAGCTGAATGATGACGGGGGCTACGCGATCAACGGGCAGCCGGTGCCGAGAGATCAGCTGGACACCCAGATTCACGCTATTTACGACGCTCGGCCCGCCAAGCTGCTCTTCATCAAGGCCGGGCAGAATCGGATCTATCAGGACGTGATCGAGGCCATGGATGTGGCGCGGGGTGCCGGAGTGCAGATCATTGGATTCACCCCAAAGGAAGCCGACAAGAAACAATAGGGGCGCACTGCGTGCGCTCGATCAGGAATATCACCGCGGGGACGGGAAGGGCGTACGCGGTACGCCCCTGCCCGGTCCCCGCGCGTGCTTTGCGGGAGACCTGCGGCGTCTCTCGTGTATGTTAAAGTCGGTGCCGTCATTCCCATCTTACCTGACACCCGAGGACCCTACGCGCACACCGATGATCCCAGGCTTGAGGCTCCCAGGTACCCGCCGCCGCTACAGCGGGTTGGTTGCGTCTCTCCTGCTGCATGGTCTGGTGGTCGGAGTGGTGGTCGTGCATGGGGATCGGCTGGTGAACCCGAGCGTCGCGCCCGGGAGTAGCAGGCTGGCGGGCAGCAGCGGTGGCGGCGGAAACCGGGTGGCGTATATTACCCTGCCTTCGCTCCCCAAACCTGCTCCTGCGCCCGCTGTTCGGGTAACGGTGCCGGTCCCTCCTCCCAGGTCGGTGCAGACGCCGGTGCCGCAGCCGGTTCCCTCACAGCTGGCTCCACTGGTGCCGGCTGATACTGTACCGGAGGTGGCCGAGTCGGGCGGGGCGAATCAGACTGCGGACAGGGGGACGGGTACCGCGGGTGCGGGAGGAGCTCAGGGAGCAGGCGGACTGGGTAGGGGCGGCGCAAACGGAACCGGCGGTGGGCAGGGCGGAACCCTGCGGCCACCCGAACCCCGCGAGATTCCGCTTCCGTATGACAAGCCGCCGAAGGAGCTCCGCGGGGCACTGCTGAAGGTGACGTTCTGGGTACGAGTCGATGGGCGCGTCGAGCGCTACCAGGTTGAGCCGGAGATCAAAGACCGGGACTATGCCCAGAAGTTCGATGAGGTCATGCGCGCCTTTCGCTTCACGCCGGCACGGGCTCCAGACGGACGCTCGGTTGCGGGTGTAGCTACAATTTCTGTCACACTGCCAGGCAAGAGCAGCTCCTAACCCGCTGACTCCATCGTACCGCTCACTTCCGCCGGCCCAGCCCTCTGGGAGTGGCAGGCGGTCCCACGCTTTCGAGAGACTATGAGCCGGTTCTTCCTCCGGAAATCCGTCCAGGACTGCGAAGACGATATCAGAGAGCGTGGCGGACTCCGCCGCTCGCTGAACAGGTGGCACCTGACAGCGCTCGGAGTGGGCGCCACCATCGGGGCGGGCATCTTCGCGACCACCGGGACGGCTATTGTCGGAGAC
>JALYPB010000448.1 GCA_030856585.1 Gemmatimonadota bacterium
ACCGGGAAGCGGCGTATCGGCACTACCGCGAAGCCCATCGTCCAATCCTCGACGCCTATTGGCGCAACTACGTTCTCGATCCCGACGCCCCCCACGCAGACGAAATCGTCACCACCGCTCTCCAGGCCGACCGCAGCGACCTGTATGCGCTGGCCGCGTCCACCGACATCGTCCAGCTCGCCGAAGAGGCGATCGCGCGGGCTGAAGACCTGCTCGGAGTAGATGGGCCTACCGACACTTACCTCATGGTGGGGCTGGGCGGCGCCAACGCGGGCGAGCTGGTCGTGGGCGGACGCGGCGTCGCCTTCGTATGCCTGGAGCACTTCACCGGCAGGGTCAATCCGGAGACCTACGGCATGGGGCTTCCCCCCGATCTCATTCCGGTCTGGGTAGCACACGAGCTGGCGCATACGGTGCGCTATACCTCGCCCAGCAGCGCGAGCGACCTGCGCCGGCTGGTTGCGGAGAGCGGCGGCTACTACGACTACTGGACCACCGGCAGCCGGGCGACACTCCGGGAGCTGCTGGTCAATGAGGGACTCGCGGTGCACGCGTCCCAGGCCGTTGCGCCGGGATTCGATGCGGCCGACTACTTCGGCTACCCCCGCCGCCAGTACAACCGCCTGCGCGAGATGGAGTCCTTTCTCCGCCGCGCGGTCGAACCCGATCTGGACCGAACCGGGCTGGGACTTCGGTTGCGCTATACGTCTGGCGGCATGAGCCCCTCCGCTCGACTGGTCGGCGGGCGCGTCATCCCCGAACGGGCGGGCTATTATCTGGGTTATCGGATGACCGAAGCGCTGGTGGCCGAGCGGGGCCTGGCTGACGCGGTGCGTGCCGGCGCCCAGGAGTTCCAGGCGGCCGAGGATGCGGCGAGAGGGATACAAACAGCGTGAGAGGTCGAGAAAAGACGTCGAGGGAAAGACGCCTAGATAGGGACGTCAAGTTAAGGCCGTCAAGCATGTAGACTATTTGACGTTTTCACTTCGACGTCTGTACCTTGACCCTTCTCTTTCTACTTCCCAACACAAAAACTCGAAAACACCCGCTCCAGCACCTCTTCGATATCAACGGCACCCAGCAGCTCGTCCATTGCAGCGGTGGCCTCGCGCACGTGGTGCGCCGCCAGCACCGCGTCCCCACCCCGGCTCAGGTGAGGCACCGCCTCGGCCAGCGCTTCCTGCGCCCGGATCAGCGCCACCCGGTGCCGTTCCCGCGTGATCGCAGGCTCCAGGTCTGCCAGGTTGATCCGCTCGGAAAAGACCCGCTCTGCCGCTGCACGCCGGAGCCCACCCAAACCCTGGCCGCTCACGACTGATACCGGGAACCCTTCGCCCGGCTCTTCGACCAGGTCGGCCTTGGTTCGCACCAGTATCGTTGGCCTTGATGACGCAATGGCGAGCTCATCCGGTTCCTGGTCGCGGCCCGACTCGACGCAGAGCAGCACCAGGTCCGCGGCGGCGAGATACCGCCGGCTGACTTCGACGCCCAACCGGTCGATCTCCTGCGGTGCGTTCCACAGACCAGCGGTATCGGCCAGTCGGACGGGCCAGCCCAGAAAGTCGGTGTGCGCCTCGACCGCATCGCGAGTGGTGCCGGGAACTTCGGTGACCAGTGTCCGGGCGCTGCCCAACAGCGCGTTGAAGAGCGAGGATTTCCCGGCGTTGGGCCGCCCGGCAAAGACGAGGAGAGCGCCCTCCCGAAGCCGCTCGGCCGACGGCGCGCCGGACACCAGCAGTCGTATCTGGTCGCCCGTGGTCCGGATCTGCCGGGCCACCCGTTCCGGCGCCACCGGACCATCGTCCTCCTCGGGGAAGTCGATGTCGTAGCTGAGCAGTGCCTGGACCTCGACGAGCGACTCGCGCAGCGTAGCGAGCCGCCGCGAGAGGCCGCCCTCGAGCTGGTGCAGGGCGGCGCGCGCCTGGGCCGGGGCTGTTGCATCGATCAGATCGCCCACCGCTTCCGCCTGCACCAAGTCGAGCTTGCCGTTCAAAACCGCACGCCGGGTGAACTCGCCGGGGGCCGCGGGCCGTGCCCCCGCCGCTTGAAGCGCGGCGACGAGCCGAGCCGGAACCTGGAAGCCGCCGTGGCAGGAGAGCTCCACCAGGTCGTCACCGGTGTAGCTGGCGGGCCCGGGAAACACGGTGTACAGGCCCCGGTCGATCACGTCGCCCGCCGAGTCCCGGAATGGGGCCAGCGTCGCCAGGCGCGGGGGGGCACTGCGAAAGCCGGCGATGACCCGCTCGGCCACCTCGAAGGCGCCGACCCCGCTAAGTCGGATGACGGCCAGCGCGGAACGGCCGGCTGGAGTGGCGAGTGCCACGATGGGATCGGAGAGCATGCCGGAACTAAATGACTCAGGCCTTTCGCTTGGCTCGCGGCGGCTTGGGCTCCGGCGGTCTGGTCTTGACCTCGACGATCGCCCTGGCGGCGCGCTTCTTCCGCTCTCGCGCCAACAGCCACTGCTGGGGAATGCTCGCGATATTGCTGACCGCGTAGTACAGGTTGAGGCCCGAGGCGAAGTTGAGGAAGAGGAACGTCATCATCACCGGCATGATGTAGAGCATCATCTTCATCTGCGGGTTCGCCTCCATGCCGACCTGCCCTACCTTGGTCAGACCCCACATCGAGATCCCCATGATGACGGGGATGATGTACAGCGGATCCGGACGGGAGAG
>JALYPB010000465.1 GCA_030856585.1 Gemmatimonadota bacterium
GGACGATCCATGGCGGTGAGCAGGGCCACCGTGGGACAGCCCCGCGCCCGGCCGAGTCCGATCATCGTCTGGGCCAGCTCCAGCGCGCGAGCCGGCTCCGGAAGAAACGCCCCGCTGCCGGTCTTCACGTCGAGCACCAGCCCGTTGAGGCCCTCGGCCAATTTCTTGGACATGATGCTGGCCGATATCAGCGGGATCGATTCCACCGTGCCGGTCACGTCGCGCAGCGCATAGAGTCGCTTGTCTGCTGGAGCGATCTCGGGCGTCTGCCCGATCATGGCGCAGCCTAACCGCTCGATCTGCGCCCGGGTTTCCGCCAGGGTCAGGCCGGTACGAAATCCGGCGATCGCCTCCAGCTTGTCCAGCGTCCCGCCGGTGTGACCCAGACCCCGGCCCGACATCATCGGTACCGCCACCCCGCAGCTCGCCACCATAGGCGCAAGCAGCAGGGAGACCTTGTCCCCTACCCCACCGGTCGAGTGCTTGTCCACCCGCGGCTGGGCAAATCCGTCGAACCGGAGCCGGTCGCCCGAGTCGATCATGGCATCGGTGAGTGCGGCCAGCTCCTCCAGGGTCAGCCCCCGCCACACCACCGCCATCAGGAGCGCGGACATCTGGTAATCGGGCACTCGGCCGGCAGTGTATTCCCGAATAAGCTCGCCCCATTCCGCCGGCTGGAGCGCGTGGCCGTCCCGCTTGTGTCCGATGAGTGACGGGATAACCATTCTGAACCTTTCCCGGAGCGCACGATCAGTGCTCAAGCAAGTCTGGAATATCGCCCTGGCGGTCGCGTGGGCCGCCGCCGTGCCGGCACTTCACGCCCAGGAAGAGGCCGATCACGTGGCCATGGGCATTGCCGCCAACGAGGCGAAGGACCCGAAGACTGCCCTGCAACACTTCCAGGCGACGCTGGAGCAGGACTCCTCGAACTACGACGCGAATTGGCGCGCGGCGCTCACCCTCCTGGATCTCGGCGAGCAGATCCCGGACTCGGTGAAGGGCAACGCGCGGGATTCGCTGTACTCACTGGCCGAGCGATACGCGGCTCGGGCGGTGGCGATAAACCCGCGAGGTGCCGATGGCCACTTCGCGCTGGCCGCCTCTATCGGTCGGGCGTCCCTGGACATGGAGACCGAGGAACGCATCCGCCAGGCCAAGGTCATCCGGGCCGAGGCACTGCGGGCCATCGAGCTCAATCCGAAGCACGACGGGGCCTACCACATCCTGGGCCGCTGGAATGCGGAGATCATGCGTCTCTCCGGTCTCAGCCGCTTCTTCGCCCGTAACTTTCTGGGCGCCGGAGTCTTCAAGCAGGCATCGTGGAAGAACGCGATCGCCAACATGCAGAAGGCGGTGGAGCTCGACCCCGGACGAATCTATCACCACCTGGAGCTGGCCCGGATCTATGCCGATCGCAAGCGCCCGGCTGAAGCGGCAGCCCAGCTGCGCGCGGTGGAGTCACTGCCGGCCCGCGAGGTGATGGATTCGGCGTACAAGCGGCAAGGGATGGAGCTGCGGGCGCGCCTGGCCAAGCGCTGAGGGAAGGTAGCGCTTCTACCGCGGTACCGCCTGTCCTAAAGTTTTCGTCAATTCAGCCGAGACTTGCTCCGTCACGATTAGACGGAGGACGCAGTGCCGGAAAAGAATTCCCCTGGGGGCATACGAGAAGCGCGGCTGAGGCCTGAGTGCGCCGAGGAGTATCCCGGGCTGACTCCCGGCGTCTGGATTCTGGCCACCGAGCTGGCGCAGAAGCTGATTGAGCGGGCCCATTCCCGCCGCCGGGAAGGACGGCATACGCGGACCTTCGACCCCACCCATTTCGAGTTCCGCGGTGGACCCGAGAGCCCCCGGCGTCTCTGGTCACGCACCAGGAAGACCGATCCCCTGCCCAAAGCCGGCGACCAGCCAGCTTCGTTACCCCACCCACCTGTTCGTTAGCCCAAACAGCTAGAAGCTAGGAGGCAATAACATACTTGACGCACCTTGGTGCCCCTGCTAACCTAGGAGCGCCAGGTGTAAGAGTAAGGGGGGCGCGTGTCTAACGCCTCCCTCGCGCAACTTGAGACACTTGCTTGGCTCCTCTTTCCCCATAACTGCCCGGTAAAGGCTTTGGCGTTTGCGTCGTTCTTTGATGACACCAGAACCTCTGGCGACCATCCAGTGATGGCATTGGCTGGGTATGTAGCTCACTTAGCCGTGTGGCAAACCTTCATTCCAGAGTGGGATGCATTCCTAGAACGGCGGCGTAACCTCCCGTTCTATCATTCCTCCAAGTGCAACGATTCTAGCGACAGAGGTTACGCCCACTTCGAGGGCTGGTCCAAGCAAGAACGCCAAGACACACACAAAGAGGCCGTCCAAATTATTACGCGGCATCCCCTTGTCGCGGTGGGTTTTGCGGTTTCGGCTGAGC
>JALYPB010000472.1 GCA_030856585.1 Gemmatimonadota bacterium
GATGCACCAGCCCCACTATGGGGTTAATCCCCAGGGTCTGGAGCCGGGCCATGCGCTGGTCCGGCCAGGTCCAATCGGTATCTCCTGGTCCGTCCGGCGCAGTCCTTTCCCAGAGGATAGGATAGCGAAGGGTCCGGATTCCCAAGCCGGCAAACCGGTCAAGATCGTCCGGCCGGTCTGCGTGGCCGGTCCGCTGGATCTGATCGTAGTACCGGTCGTGGACCCGGTTGACGGTGCACTCGATGCCGCCCCACAGGTCGGGAAACCCCAACTTGTTCGACGCCATCTCAGCCTCGCTACACAGCGTCACACTCACTGCCCCACCTAGAAGACTGTGACCGGCGGCGTGCTGGCCGCGCCGAGATCCCCTTGTCTGGTCCCGACGGCCGCGAGCCTGGACACCATGTCGTGCATCATGAGCGTGGCCACCGGGTGGCTCCCCAGATGATCTCTGAGCCGGTAGGTACAGATCATGACCCGGCCACGGTCGATGGGCCGTTCCGCGACCAGCGCCACGATGTGATGCACCCAGCCAACGAAGAGGCCGGAGTGCACATTGGCCGCGAAGTCCCGCGGTGTGAGTCCGACGATGACGGTCTCCGGGGTGAGGTCGGCAAAGGCGAAGTCGACCGTGCCGCCGGTGGGAATTCCGCCGAAAATCTTGTCCTGCCGGATCCAGCTCATGCTGCTGGCCCAGTCGCCCTGCCAGCTGCGGCCCTGACGCTGCGCGATGCTGATCGAGCCCAGGTGCGCCTGTTGCGACTCAGGCTCCTCGGCCAGCCACAGCACCCGGCCCCCGTTCTGCACGTACCAGCGCAGCTCATCCGTCATCCGCTCCACCACCACCAGATCGGCTGACGCCTGATCGGTGATCTCGTACCCCATCCCGGCTAACCGCGCCGCGAGCCGCGGCAGCCCTGGCACGGCCAGCTTGACGTGTCCTTCCCGGGGCTCCAGCCGCGGGAAGAAGTACAGCTCATGATGGTTCTTGGTAACCAGCTCTCCCGACGCGTTAACGAGCCGCATTTCCAGCCGGGCCCGTGTTGCGTGCACCAGCGGGGGCACCTCGAAGACGACGGTGCCGAGACTGGTGAGCTGAGCCCGCTCGGGTGTGATGCCGGTAAGCTCGCCCCGGATCTCGGGCCAGTGATCCAGCCGCCACTCCAGCCGCGAGTTCCTGAGATCGGCCGCGGAGAAGTGGGACAGCCCCAGCTTCACCTCGCAGCGCTCTCCCTCCCAATAGGCAATCCGCTCCCAGTCGGTGGGCACGATGGCATCGGGACAGTTCACCTGGCCGATTACGTCGTAGTACGCCTTCGGGTTGCGGCACATGTCGAGCAGGCCGTTGCTCTCCCAGTGCACGTCGGTGAACTCGGTGATCACGTACCCCACGATGCTGGGGTGCCGGCGCATCTGCTCGATTTGATATTTGAGGGCGGTGAACTGCATCCGCTGGCTGGCGGCGGACAGATCGGAGAGGGTGGGAAACACCTTGTCCAGGTGGTATGCCTTGTAACGCTGCTCGATGCCGTGGGGATAGACCACCCCATCGCCCCACTCGATGCCGGTCTCGAACCACCAGGGCTCCTGGCCATAGTGCTCCCGCAGCTTGGCAACATCGGGCAGTCCCCAGTTGCCGAACTCGGACACCACCATCGGCTCACTCCCCCGGCGCTTGACCTCGGGGGCCGGGGCGCGGGGCACCGGGTTCCAGGGGTCGCGGATGTATTCCCGCCACGACTCGATGCTCTCGTACTCGTGGGCGAAGGTCCACGGCGGCCGGCTGGCAAAGGTCTGGACCCAGTCCTTCCACTTCCGGTAGTGATCCGGCATCGCGTAATAATTGTGGAAGTCTTCGATATCCGTGACCACGTGAAAATTGGTGAAGCAGGGGGAGTTCCCCACCACCAGCCGGTGCGGATCGAATGCCTTGAGCTGGTTGTACATGTCGGCCAGCCAGGCGCGATGTCCCGCGTTCACCGCCAGGTCCACGCCCCAGTTCTCGTTGACGATGGTCCAGATAATGATGGACGGGTGGTTCCAGTCGCGCTCCACCATGCCGAACAAGGTTTCCCTGGCCCGTCGCTTGGCGTTCTCAGTCAGGTCCTGCCAGTTGGGGAGCTCGGTCCAGATCAGAATGCCGGCGCGGTCCGCTGCATCGTAGTAGCGGGGGTCGGTGATCTTGATGTGGGTCCGGAGCAGGTTGAGCCCCATGTGCTTCGCCTTGGCGAACTGGGCATCGAGCTGCTCGTCGCTGAACGGAGTGTAGATCAGGTCGGGATAGTAGTCCTGGTCCAGGGCACCCCGGAGGTACAGCACCTGGCCGTTGAGCAGGAGGTGCCCGCTGGGCGAGGTGGAAATGGTCCGCATCCCGAACTGGGAGGAGACGGTATCGAGTGGCTGAGCCCGGTCGTCGCTGCTGTCGAGGAGTACTGCCTCAAGCTGGTAGAGGTGCGGCGTGGCCGTGTCCCAGAGCATCGGCTCGGGGATGGGGACGGTCCATTCTTCGGTTTCGGTACCAGCAGGCAGGACTACCCGGTGCCGCCGCACCTGCCCCGCCGGATCAGTGACGTTGAGCCAGAGCGACAGGGGCCGGTCGCTTGCCAGGCTGACCGAGACGCGCACCGACGCCTGCTGTTCCGGCACATTCGGCGTGATCCTGAGGCTGGTAATATGGACCATCGGCCGCCGCTCGAGATACACGCTCTGCCAGATGCCGCCGACCGGCCCGTACCAGCTCTGTTTTCCGTGGGGGATTTCGGCGAAGGCGAACTCCGGCAGGAAGTCGGCGTCGTTGCCAGGATCGATGACGCGAATGGTAAGCTCGTTGCTGCCGGGCCGGAGCGCCTCGGTGACGTCCAGCTCGAAGGGCAGGTACCCACCTTCATGCTCGCCCACCTGCTGCCCGTTCAGCCAGACGGCGGTGTGGTAGTCGACCGCGCCGAAGTGGAGGAAGGCGGTACCGCCGTACCGCCGTACCGCCTCTTCCGGGAGCTCAAAGCGAAGACGATACCACGCCACCCCGCTGTAGTCTCTCAGGTCGTCGAATTGCGCCTGCCAGGGGCCCGGAACCTGGATCGACCGGGCGTCCTCCTGCCGAAGAGTCTGGTGGGTCAGCCCCTGCTTCGGATCCGGATAGAACTCCCACTCGCCATCCAAACTGGTACGCGTACGACTCACGACGTGCTCCAAAACCATTGCGGAGGAAAGCTGCTCGGAAGTGTAAGAGAGATGTGCTGGTGGGCTTTTGCAAGCGTCAGCGGGACACAATCCCCGAGCTACGTACGCTCCGGCGGCGCTCCAGCCAGCTGCCGGCTGCCGCGCCGACCAGTCCCGCCACCGCTGCCGTGCCGGTTCCGACCGTGATGGCATAGGCAAAGACCCGCGGCTCGGTGACGGCCTGGCCCAGCGAGCCCGGCCCAGCCAGCCAGGCGGCGAGCGGGCCCACCGTAGCGTCGAGGAAGCCGACAATTGTGGCGGCCAGCAGGCCCGCCGCGAAGCTCGCCCGCCATGCGCCTACGAAGCCCACCACCACATACACCAGCAGCGACACCACACCGAGCGGCGAGTAGGGGAACCCGAGCGGCTTGCCGGCCAGCGCACCAACCACGTCAACCCCAATCAGCAACGCCGCGGCAGCCAGAACGACCGGCGTCACCCGTCGCACCTGTCTCCGCTCGATCATGGTCGTCTCCGGGAGGGCTATGTGGGTAAGGGCTATTGGCTGTTGGCTATTGGCTGTGGCTATTGGCTGGGCTGTGGGTCAGCCGGCGGCCGCATCGATAGCAGCCAAGCTACATCCTAATTGCCAATAGCCAATAGCCAATAGCCAATAGCCAATAGCCAATAGCATATTCCGGATCTGCCACCCTCACCCGCGGGAGTTTGCTGCCTATGGAACCGATTTACGTCGTCATCGGTCTGGTCGCTGGAACTTTTGCGGGGCTCTTC
>JALYPB010000483.1 GCA_030856585.1 Gemmatimonadota bacterium
GAGGAAGTCTTCGGCCCGGTGTTGGCGATCGTGCGCGCCCGTGATGTAGACCAGGCGCTCGCCATCGAGAACGCTTCGCCCTACGGGAACGCGGCCGCGGTGTTCACCGAGAGTGGCGGCATGGCGCGCTATGTGACCGACCGCGCCAGCGCGGGCATGGTAGGCGTCAACGTCGGGGTGCCGGTTCCCCGGGAGCCGTTCTCCTTCGGCGGGTGGAACGAGTCGAAGTTCGGTGTGGGCGACATCAC
This sequence comes from Gemmatimonadota bacterium, assembly GCA_030856585.1. Taxonomy (GTDB): domain Bacteria; phylum Gemmatimonadota; class Gemmatimonadetes; order Gemmatimonadales; family GWC2-71-9; genus CAVVWJ01. The sequence goes on from JALYPB010000483.1 coordinate 249, forward strand.
CGGCCGCGGCTCCATCGAATTCTGGACCAAGGCGAAGAAGACCACCACGAAATGGAATCGTGAAGCAGGCACCAACTGGATGTCTTGAAGAGGTCGAGCGTAATGACTGACGTGATGACGCAGCGGTTGACGATGCCACCGTTCGAGTACGCTCCCCGCCCTTACGAGGGCCCCTCCCGCGAGGAGGTGCTCTCGCTGCGCCGCCGGCACGTCAATCCCGCCGTCTTCACCCTCTACCGCGATCCGCTGATGATCGTCGAGGGACGAATGCAGTACGTCTTCGACGAGACCGGCCGGCGCTACCTCGACATGTTCGCCGGCATAGCAACCGTGTCATGCGGGCATTGCCATCCGGAAGTAGTGCGCCGGGTTCAGGAGCAGACTGCTACTCTGCAGCACAGCAGCACGATCTATCTCCATCCGAACCTGGCGCTGATGGCCCGGGCGCTCGCGGCGAAGATGCCGTCCGGGCTAGACGTGACCTACTTCGTCAACAGCGGCAGCGAAGCCAACGACCTGGCGGTCACCATGGCCCGGCTCTTCACCGGGCATACCGACGTGATCGCGCTGAGAAACGCCTATCACGGTGGCTCGCCAAGCTCGGTCGCGCTGACATCCCACCACACCTGGAAATTTCCGGTGCAGGCGCAGCCTGGCGTGCACCATGCGCTCTGTCCCGATCCGGCGCTGAGTCCGTTCAGCGGGACCCCGGAGGAGGTCGGATCGCAGAGCGCCGGCGATATCCGCGACCTGATTCGCTTTTCCACCCCCGGGAAGATCGCGGCGTTCATCGCCGAGCCGATTCAGGGGGTAGGTGGGGTGACCCGGGGAGCACCCAACTACTTCCGTGAGGCGTACGCCGTCGCCCGCGAGTATGGGGGACTCTGCATTGCGGACGAGGTGCAGACCGGGTTCGGCCGGACCGGAGCGCACTACTGGGGGTTCCAGAACTACGGCGTGACGCCCGACATCGTGACCATGGCCAAGGGGATCGGCAACGGCGTTCCGCTGGCTGCGGTCACTACCCGACGGGAAATCGCCGAGTCACTCACCGGCCGGATTCACTTCAACACCTTTGGCGGCAACCCGGTCTCCCTGGCTGCCGGTCTGGCGGTGCTGGATGTGATCGATCGGGATGGTCTCCAGGAGAACGCGCGCAAGGTCGGTACCCGTCTGGTTCGGGGACTGCGCCGGCTTCAGGAGCGGCATCCACTGGTGGGCGGTGTGCGGGGCCTGGGCCTCATGTTGGGACTGGAGCTGGTGACCGACCGCGCGACCCGCGCGCCGGCCACGACCCAGACGCTGGCACTGCTCGAGGCGGCGCGCGAGATGGGAGTACTGCTGGGGAAAGGAGGGCTCGAGGGGAACGTGCTCCGGATCAAGCCGCCCCTCTGCATCACCGAGGAAGACGCCGACTTCGCGATTGACGTCCTCGACCGCGGTCTGGCCCGGGTCTAACTCATCCTTTTTCGCGCCGGCGCACCGCGGCCAGCGCTATTACGATCGACTCCTGCGAGGCCAGAAGCTCCTGCATGGCCTGACCGGAGGTCCTCCCCGGACGACTCGTCTGGAACTCTCCTTCATCCAGGAAGGGCCAGAGCTTCTGCCAGACCACCTCGGGCAGCACAGTCTCCAGGTACTCGAGCGCCGTGCCGCGAAGGTGCCGGTCGCCAGTGTGGAGGCCATGAAAGGCGAGCCGAACCGTCTCGGCCGGCAGCACCAAGGAGAGCAGGGTGAACAGGTGCTCCAGACTGCGGCTGGCCCGGCCTCGCAGCACCTCGGCTTCCATCGGTGATGTATCATCATCCGGTAGATCGATGAGCTGCCGTGTCTCCCAGATGCTGCGCTCTACCGCCATCTCCCGTAGCACCACCTCGAACACCCGGTCGCCCTCGACCTGAAGCCCGGGGATCTCCCTAGCCAGGTAGCTGAGC
>JALYPB010000007.1 GCA_030856585.1 Gemmatimonadota bacterium
GTCCTCGAGACTGTGGCCGAGATGTCGACCCTCACGCGTCAGATCGCCGGCTCGATCAAGGAGAACGCGGCGGGCGCCGAGGAAATCAACCAGGCTGCCCAGAAGATGAATCAGCTGACGCACCAGATGTCCGAGGCCGTGAGCGAGCAGAAGCGGGGAGGCGAGATGGTGGTCGAGGCGGTGGAGTCGATCGCTCTCATCTCCCGCCAGAACCTCGTAGCCGTCGAGCAGATGAGCTCGGCTGCCAAGAGCCTGGCGAGCGAGTCTGAAGTGCTCAAGCAACGCGTCGAAATCTTCCAGGTCTGATCAGCGATGCGACCGATCGAAGAGCATTCGCAGAGACTGGCCGCCCTGGAGGCGCTGCCCGAGGGAGCCGCCCGCGAGGCGGTGATTCTGGCAGCCCTCGAAGATGAGTCCGCCGTGGTGCGGGACCGCGCCATCCGGCTCGCCGCGCGCTACATCGAGCCCCACGTCCTGGGTGAGCTGGTAGCGGACCAGATCAACGCCATCCGCCGTAACGCTGCAATCAGCGCGCTCGAGCGCCAGGGCCCCTACGCGGTGCCCCACCTTCGGACGATGCTGGCCAGCCCCGAGGTGGACACGATCATGTTCGCCCTCCAGATGCTGTCCCGGATCGGAGACCCGCTGGCCGTACACGGGATAGTGCCGCTGGTCCTGCACGCCGACCCGAACGTCGCCCAATGTGCGATCGAGGCCCTGGGTGAGCTCCGCCATCGGGAGGCGGTTCCCACCCTGCTCAGGTTGCTGGCCAGTGACCTGTGGCTCCAGCTAGCGGCGATCGACGCGCTGGGCAAGATCGGAGACCCCGCCGCCGTGGCCCCGCTGATGGAACTAATACCGGACTCGATCGTTGCCGAGCCGGCGGTAATTGCGCTACAGCGCATCGCTGCGCCGGAGTCGCTGGAGGCGCTTCTCGGGAAACTCCTGGTCGTCAGCGAGCGCCCGCTCCGGGACGCCTTGTTGCTTGCCGTCGGGGTTGTGATCGATCTCCACCCCGACCCGGTCCCGGTCGCGGTTCGGTGCAACGCCACGCTCGAGCTCGATCTGTCTGGGGACCTGCTCGGCTATCTGGAAGAGATCCTTCGTTGGGAGGTTACCGCCGCCGCGCCGGCTGGTAATGAGGCGGTTGCCGACGCGCGTGATCGCCCCAGCCTGCTCCGGGCGGCCACCGCTGTCACCGTGGTTGCCGGCCTCGGCCTGCTCTATCCCGCGGTGCTCATCCGAGTTGCCCAGGATGAGGAGTCCGCCTGGATCGTGGGACTCTTCCGGCGGCATCCAATTGCGCTGACCCCCGCCCTCGGCGAGCTGCTTCGGCATGCGGATCTCCGGGTCCGCCGTGGCGCCCTCCTGGCCGGCGCTTTTGTCTCCGATGATCTCATACTGGTCACCGCGCACCTGAAGGACGCCGATGCATTGGTTCGCGCGGCGGCCTGCCGGGCTCTGGGGCTGATCCGCGAGCCGAAAACGGCGGTACTCCTTATCCGTTGTCTGTTCGAGGGAGACCCGCCGGAACAGGCTGCCGCGGTTGAAGCCCTCGCCGAGTTTCCGGCCGAGGCGCTGGAGACCCTGGATATGTGTCTGGCCACGTCGGCTCCCCCGCCCGTGGTTCTCGCGGCGCTGAAGGTTTTGAGCCGCCGCGGGGTGCCCAAGTTCGAGGCCCGCCTGGCCGAGCTTGCCCACCACGAGCTGCCGGCCATCCGGAAAGCGGCCATTCGGGCCGCGGCGCAGCTGCCCGGAACCAAGGCCGAGGTGCTCCTCATCCGCGCTCTGGCGGATCACCATCAATCGGTTCGGGTGGAAGCGCTGGATCTGCTGGTGAAGCGCGACCAGGACCGGACCATCCCCACCCTCGCCGCACTACTCGAGGCCGGCGACTCGCTCCGGAGCCACGTCATCCGGGCGCTCGGCCAGATGCGGGCGATCGAGGCGGCTCCCAATCTCGAGAGCCTCTACCACCATTGCGCGCGCCACGAGCAGGTCGAGATCGTACGCGCAATGACCAGAATCGGGGGCTCGCGGGCTCCCGAGTTCCTCCGGGCGCGTCTGGGCGAAGCGCCCGAGATCCGCCGGGCAGCCGCCCGGGGACTCGCCAGCTTGGCGGATGCGACTCACCTGCCGCTGCTCCTCACGCTGGCAGGGGACAAAGACTGGCACATTCGGGTGGAGGCCGCACGCGGATTAGGGCGGCTGCAACTAGCAGAGTGCCAGACACCTCTCCTCACCCTGGCGCGCGACATCGAGCCCGCCGTAGTCACCATGGCCCGTGAGGCGCTCGCCCTGCACCGGCAGGTTGCACCGGCGGCATGACCCCCGTCGAGGATGCCGGCTGGAAGCTCCTGAGCGACCTGATTCAAACCCAATTCGGCCTGCTGTTCGATGGGGGGCGCCGGGATATTCTCGACACCCGGGTGCGGTCCCGTGTTCGGGACCTGGGTCTCGATTCCCTTCGCGAGTACTATCTCTATCTCCGCTTTCACCAGGACCGGGAGGCGGAGCTCGGCCGTCTCGTGTCCCTCATCACCAATAACGAGACCTATTTTTTCCGGGAGACGAACCAGTTCAACATTCTGGTCCGGCACGTCCTGCCTCCGCTCAAACCAACCCTGAAGGAAAGACCGCTCAAGGTCCTGTGCGCCGGGTGCTCCTCGGGGGAGGAGGCGTACTCGTTGGTGATCGCGCTGCAGAATGCGGGGTTCGAGTCGGCTGGGATCACCTGGGAGATAGAGGCCCACGATGTGGATTCGCAGCAGATCGCCAAGGGGCGGGAAGCCGTGTACGACCAGAGCTCACTTCGGGCGTGCGACCCGGAAACCCGGCGCCGCTACTTCAAATCCGTAGACGGACGCTTTCAGCTGAAAGAGCGGCACCGCCAGGGGGTGCGCTTTTTCGAAACCAACCTCGTCGCGCCGAAGAGAATTCTGAGCCGGGGCGTATACGATGTCGTGCTGTGCCGCAACATGCTGATCTACTTCACCCAGTCTGCCTTCTCCAGCGTCATCGACCTCTTTGCCCAATCGCTCCGGCCCGGAGGCTATCTGATGCTGGGTCACTCGGAGTCGTTGCTCGACCGCAATACGCCTTTCACCCCGGTCGTGGTCGACGGGGGTGTGGTCTACCGGAAGCTTCCGATCCCGGCAGCGGCATGACTCGGGTTTTCGTGGTGGACGACTCCGCCTTCATCCGTAAGGCATTGGCCCGGGTGCTCCAGGCCGAGCCGGGCCTAAGCCTCGTGGGCCAGGCGGCAAGCGGGGAGGAGGCAATGGAGAAAATCTCCGAGGCCAATCCTGATCTGGTGACGCTCGACGTGGCCATGCCCGGGATGGGGGGCCAGGAAGCGCTTCGCCTGCTGCTCCGGTGGAAGCCGGCCCTGAAGGTGGTCATGCTGTCGGCCTACACTCGAGAGGGCGCGGAGGCCACCATCGAGGCGCTGGCCTCCGGGGCCGTCGACTTTATCGACAAGACCAGCTTCAACCTCGTGGACCTGGACACGCTCCACCGGCAGGTAATCGAGAAGCTGCGGATCTGGGGTCTGAAGGACTCAGAGATGGGAACCCGCGGCGCCATCAGGACGGCCGCTGTGGATCAGGCGTCGAGCCTGGCGTCGGCTGCACGCTGCGAGCTCTGCGTGATCGGGGCCTCGACCGGTGGTCCGCGTGCGCTGCAGGCAATCCTGGAACGGCTCCCAGCCACGTTTCCGATGCCGGTCGCCATCGTGCAGCACATGCCGGCGGGGTTTACCCAGCCATTCGCCGAGCGGCTCGACCGTCTGAGTCAGCTCAAGGTGAGCGAGGCAGTCGATGGAGACCGACTTCGGCCGGGCCGGGTGGTGGTGGGGCCGGCGGGCCGGCACCTCCGGATCACGCCGGGTCTGTCAGTGTCGTTGGGCGCCGAGATCGAGAATGGGAAGCATGTACCGAGCGTGAACGTCGCCATGCAGTCCGCCGCCCGGGCTCGGCCCGGCAGGGTTCTGGGAGTCCTGCTGACCGGGATGGGACAGGACGGAGCCGAAGGGATGGCGGCGATACGCGAGAGCGGCGGCCTCACCCTTGGCGAAAGTGAGGCCAGCTGCGTGGTTTACGGCATGTCCCGGGCGGCTGAGATGCGGGGAGCGGTTGATTGCCTGCTACCCCTGCCGGAGATCATCTCGTTTCTCGAAGGGCTGAGGTGATGGCGTGATCCGGTTTCGACATTATCGTTGATCCATGGATCTTGTCCGGGGAGGGCTCCTCCAAGTGCTGCATGCTGAGATCGCCCATGGCTGACAGGCCGTCCGGCGAGTCCGAAGCCAACCGCAGTTGGGAAGAGGTCTTCGCCCGCGCCCCGTGGGGCATCCGGCTCGGGAGCGCCGACGGCCGCACCGTGGAGGCTGTCAATCCCGAGTTCGCCCGGATGCATGGTTACAGCACCGACGAGATGCGGCAGATGCCGGTCGAGGCCCTTTACCCACCCGAGCTTCGCGGCGCGCTTCCCGCATACTGGGAACGTGCCAGGCACGAGGGGCATTGCGATTTCGAGAGCCGGCACCTCCGCAAGGATGGCTCGCAATTCCCCGTCCTGGTCCAGCTCACCGCCATCAAGGACGCCGCCGGCGAAGTCGTGTCGCAAGCGGTCAATGTGCTTGACCTCACCGAGCGGTACCGGGCCGAGGTGGCGCGGGCGGCCAGCGACGAGCGCTATCGCGTCATCGCCGACGCTGCCTCGGACGCGATCATCACCATCGATGCCGATAGCACGATACTGGTGGTCAACCGGGCGGTCGAGCGGATCTTCGGCTATCGACCCGACGAGCTGACCGGCCGTCAGCTCACGATGCTGATGCCGGAGTACCTCCGGCACTTGCACGAGGCGGCGCTGGGACGCTACCTCGTGACCGGCACCCGGCACATCAATTGGACCGCCGTCGAGCTGCCGGGCCTGCACCGGGACGGGCACGAGGTGCCGGTCGAAGTCTCCTTCGGTGAATCGAAGGG
>JALYPB010000026.1 GCA_030856585.1 Gemmatimonadota bacterium
TGTGCGGGTAGTGCGAATCGTGGTACTGAGCCGTGGCCATCCAGTAGTAGCGGCGCCGGGCCGGAGCTGGCAGGGAGTCCACGGCGGTGCAGCCAACGTTGTCAGCTTCGACCGCGGGGAAGTCGAACACCAGTGTCGTGCCCGTCACGACGGCGCGGCCGGTCCACTCGGGCCGCTGCGGCCCCATGCGGTATGGCTCGGCCGGCAGGGACGCTTGCGTTTCATTACGGTGACGCTGGAGTGAACTACGGGCTAGCGGCTGGAGCCATGCCGCAGCAGTTGTTCCACGCTGTTGATCAGGCCGTCCCGGGGGAATGGCTTTTGAAGGAAGGGGGCGGACAGCCGGGGGGATCCGCGCTGAAAGATGTCGTTCACCTCATAGGCCGACATATAGAGGATGGGAAGAGTCGGGCGGCTTCGGGCCAGCCGGCGCCCCAGCTCCCGGCCATCCATGCCAGGCATCACGACGTCGGTGACGACCAGGTCAATCGCCTCCGGCCCCGATTCAACCATCTCCAGAGCCTCCCCGCCGTGGGAAGCCTCCAGCGTCAGGTATCCTTCGGCCCGAAGCGTCCGGCAGACTAGATCCCGGAGCCCCTGCTCATCGTCCACCACCAGAACGACACGCCGCGACTTACTCCCAGGCGAACTGGCAGCAGTCGTGCTGACTACTTTCTCAGACATATCACCCCTGCGTAGTTGCGGTCGATGAGCGCAACTTACCCCCGAGCCGGGGGATCTCCAAGGGTGTTGTGGGCGCTAGACCCTGTTCCGACCGCTGATGAGGTTGTATACGAATACGACGACCGCGATTACGAGCAGCAGGTGGATCAAACCCCCCGCTACCTTGAAGACTGCCCACCCGAGGACCCAGGCCACCAGCAGGACAATAGCGAGCCACATCATTGACAAGCCCTCCGGCAGAGTTAAAGACGAATTGACCTGTCCACCATAGCGGAGCATCCGGGAGCGGTCTGTGACGGCACTTACAACGGTATCCACGTCACATCCTAAATAACCCTGGGGGTGCAGTTTAGCACCGCGATGACGGGTTGAGGGTCAGCCCGCGCTCCTCGACGCGTACGATCTCGAGCCGCCGGATGTGTCAAAATGGAAGATGAGCGTTATCGGTTGATCGTCGAAGCCTCCACGGACTACGCGATCTTTCACGTGAGCCTGGATGGCATCATCCAGACCTGGAACCCCGGAGCCGAGCGCATTTTCGGGTTCGCGGGTGAGGAGATAGTAGGCCGGCATGTCTCCATTCTGTTCGTCCCCGATGACGTCTTTCGGGGAGAGCCCGAGCGCGAGATAAAGTTCGCCGCCGAAACCGGGCGGGCGCAGGATTCCCGGTGGCACCTGCGCAAGGACGGGTCGCGGTTCTGGGCCGACGGTGTGATGGTCGGCCTCCGGGACCGGGCGGGCACTCTCCTGGGCCTGGCCAAGATCGTGCGTGACGATTCGGGTGGGAAGCAGGCGGAAGGGCTGCTCACGTATCAGCTCAATCTTGCCGACGCTATCGCCAGCAATGCGGCCGAAGCCCTGTTCCTGATGGACAGTGAGGGCCGGACCACCTTTGCCAATCCCGCCGCGGTGCAAATGTTCGGGTGGACCCCCGAGGAGCTGATCGGGCAACCCTTCCATGGCAAGCTGCACAGCCACCGGCTCGACGGTTCCGTCTACCCCATATCGGAATGCCCGCACGTGCAGGTACTGGGCACGGGGCAAACGCTTCGGGGACAGAGCGACTTCTTCATCCATAAGGATGGCCGGATGCTACCGGTCACCTGCTCCACGGCCCCGTTCAAGGGCGACGGGGCGATCGCCGGGGCAGTCCTGGTGGTCCGGGATGTCAGCGAGGAACGCCAGGCGGAAGCAGCCAGTCGCGAGCGGGAGGAGGCGCTTCGGCAGGCGCAGAAGCTGGAGAGCATCGGCGTGCTGGCCGGCGGGATTGCCCATGACTTCAACAATCTTCTGACCGGGATCATGGGCAACGCCGGACTCGCGCGCCGGGCGATCCTGAACGATCGCAGCGAGCGGGCCGCCGATCTGCTGCAGGACGTGCTGAAGGCCAGCGAGCGCGCCGCCGACCTGACCCGGCAACTCCTGGCCTACGCCGGGAAGGGCCAATTCGTGATTGAGGCGCTGGACATGTGCAAGATGGTCACCGAGGACAGTGCCCTTATACGCACCTCGATCTCCAAGCAGATCAGCCTGGTGCTGGATATCCCCTCGGAGTGTCCCCCGATCGAAGGAGACCGGACCCAGCTGCAACAGCTGGTGATGAACCTGGTCATCAACGGCGGCGAGGCGATCGGCGATGCGCCCGGCACTCTGACCCTGAGGATTCGCACCGAGCACCTCACCGAGCGGCGCCAGCGGATCCGCACCGAAGGCTTTCCCATCTTCGCCGGCGACTACGTGCGGGTGGATGTCACCGACACCGGCTCGGGCATGGACAAGGAGACCAGGGACCGGATATTCGAGCCTTTCTTCACCACCAAGTTCCTCGGTCGGGGACTCGGCCTTTCAGC
>JALYPB010000031.1 GCA_030856585.1 Gemmatimonadota bacterium
TGGTGCGGTTGGCGAACAGGTCGCCCAGCAGGCTCTCGAGCAGGGCCGACACCCGGCTCAGCCCCTCGCCCACCAGCGCGATGGCCAGCTCGATCCCCAGCAGCAGCGCCAACCGCGCCCACGGCAACGGCCCGCCGGCCTGGTGGGTCGCGATGGCGTACACCACCTCGTCCACGATGAGCTTCCCGACCCACAACACCGCCAGCGGAACCGCCGACCGGGCCACCCGGAGCCCCAGGATCCCGACCACGTAGGCACGATTGGTCTCCCACACCATCCGGAGCAGCTTGGGCAGGTGCCTGAGAGCCTGGAGCCGCTCGCGCCATGAGATGTTGGGATCGGGCGGCTGCGGTCCTCGCCGGTTGGAGCGAATCACGGGATGCTGGAGGGGGAGCGCCATATCCGAATGGTAATTCGTAGGGGCGCACCGTGGTGCGCCCGCATGGGGGTGTAGGGGCGCACCGTGGTGCGCCCGGCACCTAGTGCGCCCAGGCGGACACCGACGCACGAAAATGATCCCACCGCAAGAAATCCGCAGGCAAATACTGGAGGATGCAGGATGGGCTCATGCGCACTGGTCGCCGCACCACGCGGCTTCAGCACTACGACTATACCCGGGCTGGAGCATACTTCGTAACCATCTGCACTTGGCAGCGGGCCCACCTCTTTGGACAGATAGTGGGCGGGAAAATCGAGCTTTCCCCTAGAGGAGAAGTAGTGCGTGAGGAGTGGCTGCGCTCCGCTCGGATTCGTCCCGAAGTCGAGTTGGACAGCTTTGTTGTCATGCCAAACCACCTCCATGGTATCGTATGCCTGGACGGCCGAGGTACTCCGGCCGGCAGTCGCATACCCCGATCGAACCATCCGCACCGTGAAAGTGCCTCGCTAAGTTCCCTTATTGCTGGTTTTAAGCAGGCAGTGACGCTTCGGGTGAGACGCACGCAGGACGCATCCAGGCAGCGGTTATGGCAAAGGAACTACCACGAACACGTCATCCGGACGGAGGCGGAGCTATCGGCTGTCCGACGCTACATAGAGGAAAATCCCCTCAGGTGGCGTCAACGCTGAAAACGCGCACCACGGTGCGCCCCTACATGCCTGGTTCTGCCCGGGCGCACCACGGTCCGCCCCTACATGCACCACGGTGCGCCCCTACGGGGTAAATTCCGTGATGCCAGCACCCCAAACCGCCCTCGTCACCGGCGCCACCGAAGGCATCGGCCGCGCCACCGCGTTCGCGCTGGGCCGAGCCGGTTACCGGGTTGGCGTCTGCGCCCGCACCGAGCCGAAGGTCCGCCAGCTCCTGGAAGATCTGCGGGCCGAGGGCATCGAGGCGGCCGGAGCGCCGGCCGACGTGGGCCAGCCCGACCCAACCGCCCGCATGGTCGACAGCGTCACCCGGGCCATCGGCCCGATCGATGTGCTGGTGAACAACGCGGGCGTGCTCATCGCCAAGCCGTTCGAGGAGCTGACACTGGAGGAGTGGGACAGCACCATGAGCACCAACGTCCGGAGCCTCTATCTGGTTACCCGGGCAGTGCTTCCACCGATGCGCAGCCGCAAGCACGGCATCATCGTCAACGTGGCCAGCCTGGCCGGCCGGAACGGATTTGCCGGCGGGACCGCGTACACGGCTTCCAAGCATGCGGTCCTGGGCTTCAGCCGCTCGCTCATGCTCGAAGTGCGGAAGGACAACGTGCGGGTCGTCGCCATCTGCCCCGGCTCGGTGGACACCAGTTTGTTGCGGGACCAGCCGATGCTTAAGTCGGATCCCCACCGCATCCTTCAGCCCGACGACGTCGCGGCAACCATCCTGCACACTCTGACGCTGCCGGACCGGGCCCTGGTGAGCGAGCTGGATATCCGTCCCACGAATCCATGAGGTAAGGCGGTACGGCGGTACGGCGGTAACGGAACAAAGGAACTCTGAGACGATGAACCACTGCTGATGCCCGCTAACACTGGAAACGTCCTGGTCTCCCGCTGCATTTGCCGCAACGTCGAGTTCAGCGAGCTACTCCCGCGCGCACGGGCCGCAGGCTGGACCCTAAACGATCTGGTCCGCGAGACCGGGTGCGGGGCCCAGTGCGGCCTCTGCCGCCCCTACCTGAGCCGGATGCTGCGCACCGGCGAGACCGAGTTCCACGAGATCCTCACGGCGGACGATAGTTGACGGCGGTACCGTTCCGGGCCGTCCGCCGGGTCGCCGCGCGATTCGAGCGCAACTGGCGGCGACTGTCCTACAGCGGCTCGATCGCAGGCGTGGCGATCATCATCGCCTGGCTGGGGCTCTGGCTGTTCCGCCAGAACGACGGCGTGGGTCTCCTGCTCACCTCGGTGGCCACCCTCCTCACCCTGGTCACCTTTCGGCATATGCGAGAGCTGGCCGAGTCGCAGAAGGACTCGCTGCGGAGGTCGCTGCAGCAGTCCGACCGTCGGAACCGGGAGCTGGAGCGGCTCCGCCACCTAGCGGGGACGCTGCTCCGGGGTGCCGACCTGGAGAGCCTGGTCAGGGAGGTGGCGCAGTCGGCGGCCGAGCTGCTCGAGGCCGATAGCGCCGCGGTTACCCTGGTGGTCGAAGAGGGGCGGTTCCTTCGGGTGATCGCCGCCTGCGGAGCGCTGGAGCCGGCTATCGGGCTCCTGATTCCGGCGGACGAATCTCTCCTGGGCTGGGCCGTCAGCAACGATGCTCCACTCATGTCCGACGACATGGCCGCCGATCCCCGGAGCCACAGCCCTCCCGGGTTCCAGATCGCCCTCAAGACCACCGCGATCGTCCCCCTCCGCTCCGCCGACTTCACCGTCGGCACCGTCAGCGTCTACAACCGGCGGGATAGTCTTCCCTTCAACGATCACGATATGAGGCTGCTCCAGATCCTGGGCGACCAGGTGGTGGTGGGCCTCGACCGCGCCTCGGTCCTGGAGGAGAGCCGGCGCAACGAGCTCGCGCTCCGGACCAAGAACCTCGAGCTCCAGCGCGCCACCCAGCTCAAGACCGAGTTCCTGGCCAACATGTCGCACGAGCTGCGCACGCCGTTGAACGCGATCATCGGGTTCTCCGACCTGATCCTGGAAGGCACCGCCGGCGAGCTCAATCCGCAACACCAGGAATTCACCGAGGCCGTCCTCCGGAACGGGAAGCACCTCCTCACGCTGATCAACAGCGCGCTCGACCTGTCCAAGATCGAAGCCGGCAGGATGACGCTGACGCTGACGCTGACCGATCTGCGCGAGGCGATCGTGGATGCGGTGGCCGATACCGCGAGCCTGCGCACCGCGAAGCGCCAGGAGTGCACCGTCAACCTCGATACCACCGCTCCGCTCACGATTGTGGCCGACGGCGGCCGCATCCGGCAGATCCTGTTCAACCTCCTGTCCAACGCTTCCAAGTTCACACCCGAAGATGGAAAGATCTCGCTTGCCGCGGTGCGCACCCGGGTTCCCCTCCGGCAGCCGGCCGACCGCGCCGGCGACCTGCCCCGATTCGTTCACCAGGATGTGGTGTGGGTGTCGGTGAGCGACGAGGGCATCGGGATCAAGCGGGAGGACCTGCCCAAGCTGTTCCAGGAGTTCAGCCAGGTGGACAGCTCCGCCAGCCGGCGGGCGCAGGGCACCGGCCTCGGGCTGGCTCTCTGCAAGAAGTTCGTGGAGATGCACGGGGGGACCATCGGGGCCGATTCTGTCTACGGCAAGGGAGCGGCATTCTGGTTCCTCCTCCCGACCGACGGCCCGGTGCGGCGGTCCCCCATCGCCGAGCGCGCCTGAGTATACTCCGGCACATGCACCGCTCTCCGTTCCTTTGGCAATCCCGGTTTCGCCGGGTCCAGGCCTTCCTCCTGCTGGCAGTGTTCCTGTCGGCCGGAACCAGCCTGCCCAGCCTGGATGCGGCGGTCTACCACCACGGCGCTGCGGCGGTCGCCCGCTCCCAATCCCACGTCGAGCCCGCTGGTGGGTGCCTCAGCCACTCGGATCATTGTGGCTTGGGCCGCACCGCTTCCGGGTCCGGCGCAGTAGCTACGCTGGAGGGTGCCACCCGGCTCGAGCCCGCCCCCAGTCCCGCTCGTCATCCTGCCCGGCGCGTTCCGCCCGCCTGCGCCGACCGTTGTGCAATACCCCAACCCCGAGCGCCGCCCTTCTTCCGATCCGTCTGACCCGCCGCGCCCCGCGCGGCGCGACACTCACACGATCGGAGGAAACCGCATGCACTTCCGTGCTCGCACGGCCATTTTGGCCGCGGCGTGCTGGCTGGGAGTTGGAACCCGTGCCTGGGGACAGACTCCCGCCTCACTGGACTCGCTGCACCGCAGTCTGGGCGCGGTCTCGGCTAGAATCGACTCGCTGGAGGCAGGACTCTGCCCGGTGGAGGCAGCGACTGTCGCGTCGAAGCCCTCGGGAAATGCCCGGGCCGACAGCCTGGCCGCGGCACTCGACCGGCTCAACCGGCGGGTGGAGGCGATGCGCCCGGTCGGGTGCACCGGCCGCGCCGGGGCAGAGTCGACAGCCCCTGACACGACAGAAGCGCAACCCGCCGCCCAAGTGCCGCCTCAGCCCCCCGAGCAGCAGCCATCAGTACCCGCACCGGCGACGCGTACGGGCGGAGCCTACATGAACCTCGGTTTCGTGGGGCTGACAGACTTCGGCTGGTCCACGGAGTCGGACGTCGGCTCGCTCCAACTCGGCGATCACGATCCTCGCGTGCGCGGTTTCACCATCCCCAACGTGGAGCTTGCCCTGGACGGAGCGGTAGATCCCTACTTCAAAGGCTTCAGCAATATCGTCTACAAGCTCGATGAGAACGGGGAGACCGGCGTCGAGCTGGAAGAGGCGTATTTCCTGACTACCTCTCTCCCAGCAAACCTGCAGATAAAAGCGGGACAGTTCTTCACCGAATTTGGCCGCCAGAATTTGCAGCACCCCCATTCGTGGGCCTTTGTGG
>JALYPB010000053.1 GCA_030856585.1 Gemmatimonadota bacterium
CAGCAGCCGGGCAACGGCACTTTCCAGTGGTACGTCGGCGGCCATGGCGGCGTCATCAACTACGGGACGGCGACTGGCAGGGACAACTCACCGCTCGGCGGCGCTCACCTGCTGGTCACGGCCCGGAGAACCGGCCTGTTCCTCTCGATTGAGCAGGGCTTCGATGCCAACGGACAGGGTACCTACACTGTCCAGGCCATCGACGCCGATAACGTAGCGGTCGCTCAGCAGACCGTGGGAACAACGTTCAATCACATTCGGAAATACTCGGCAATCCTGATGGCATTCCCGATTCGGGGACCAGCCACACCGTTCTTCGGGATTGGCGTCGGCGTCCTCCACACGGGCGGCCATTCCGTCAGCGATGATGCTACGGAAGCGATGGGCAGCTCGGGGTTCGGGACGCTGGTCGGCGGCTTGAACTTTCGGATCAGCCACTTCAGCGCTTTCGGGCAGTACCAGGTGACCGGCGGACCGGGTACCCGGACCAACACCCAGCGCTTCGACGATGGATCGAGAATGGTTGCCTTCGGGAGCTTGCTCCGCGGACCTACCCACACCTTCTCAGCGGGCCTGCGATTCAATTTCGGCAATGCCCGTGAGAGAGCGAGCGGCGGCGGCTACTGATCAGGCGGGTCGATCCATCAACGGGCGGGGGGTCTTCGTGATCCCCCGCCCGTTTCTTTGCGCGACGTCCAGGGAGACCCAGCCAGGCAAAAGCGCAGAGGCCAGTCTGCCGCCTTCGTTATCCCGATCCTGGGTGTGGCCGTCACCCCGAAGGCCTCCATGGCACCCGGCCGCCGCACCAGGACATCGCTGCCGAGCATCCTGCTGCCATCCAGATCACGGGTGATGCCCAGGGCCTGGGTCAGCTTCCCCGGACCGGAGCAAAGCTCTCTATCCACGACGCCTCCCCGGCGCCGGCGCATGAGGTCGAGCCCGGCAAGAGGCTCCAGAGCGCGAAGCAGGACGGCGCTGGCCAGTCCGGGGCGCTGGCACACCAGGTTGGCACACCAGTGCATGCCGTACGACAGGTAGACGTACCAGGAGCCGGGCGGTCCGAACAGCGCCTCATTGCGGGCGTGCCGCCGGTGGAGGTAGCCGTGCGAGGCTGGGTCGTCGTAGCCCAGGTAGGCCTCGGTCTCCACGATCCTGCCTTCGGTGATCTCTCCTCCGACGGAAGACACCACCACCATACCCAGCAGCTCCGCGGCTACCACCTCGGCGGGGCGCCGGAAAAAAGCGACGGGCAGCGTGGCTGCCCGTCGGAGGTGCGTCATTCCGGTTTCTTCCTGGGACGGGCTCGCGGTCGTTTGGGAGGCGCCGGCGCGGCGCTCTCGTCGACTTCGGCCGGCTTGGATTGGGCTGGTGCCGCCGTGGCCCGCTTCCGACGTGGTGGAGCGCGCCGCTTGGCCTTGGGCGCGGCTTCGTTTTCGGTTTCGGCTTCGGTTTCGAGCGGAGCCGGCTCGGCGGGCGACGTCATCCCTTCCGGCTCGGGAAACGGCTCGATGCTCACCATTCCCACGCGAGGAATGTCGGCTGCCCGCATCGGCCCGCGAGAGCCCCGGCGGAAGCGCAGCCCAAGCCGTTGCCCGTTCTCCCGAGTCGCCGAGGCCGGCGGTTCCGGAGTGGCGGGTTCTCCACCAGGCCCCACCTCCTGGGGCTCCTCGCGCGGAGCCGGTGGCGGCGCCTGACGTGACGACGAGCGCTGGAGCGCAATCTCATAATCGTCGTCGCCCACCTTCCGCACATCCGCCACCTCGGCGTCATTGGCCTGACGCAGCAGCCGCTGGAATCGCGCGGCGTCCAGCAGTGGATCCTCCCGGCCATTCATGGCGACCATGCGGAGCCGAAGCGCCTCCTGCCCCACTGGAGAGCGGAACTCCGACAGTGCCTGGGCCATCAGCTGGAAGGCGCGGGCCAGAGTAAGGGCGCCGTCACTGCGCTCCTCCCGGGCGGGGCGCTGCGCCGCCTCATCGCGCGGCCCGTCCGGTGACCGCCCGCGGCTGCTGCTGCCCTCTCGGGCGCCGGTCCGCTCTCGCCCACCGCGTCCCCGCCGTCCACGTCCCCGCCGGGCGCCTTCCTCACGGCTCCGCGCACCACTGGAGGCCAGTTCTTCCCGACCCGCTTCGGCCGGCGCCCGCCCCCTGGGCGCCGAGGCAGGCGCGGCAGCCGCGGTCGGCGGCGCCACCGTGCCGGGACCGACCTCGTATTGTCCGTTGTCCAGCTTGGTCAGCTGGACGATCCCCCTCTGACCGGCTTCGATTACGAACTTGCTGAACCGATTAAAGCCGGCGTTGCGCTCGTCGAAGTTGGAGTCGATCTGCTGCATGACCTGCTTGAGCCGGTCCGACCGCATGACATCGCCGTTGCGAGCCATCTGCGCTACCGCTTCGGCGGCAAGTTCCCAGGGGTCGCGTTGAGTCGATGGAGTATCGACCTCTTTCGTCAGGCCAGCCAGGTCATTGTAGGAGTAGTACTCGTCGCAGTTCTGAATCAGCAGGTCGCTGGCCGATTCCCGGATGCCGACGCCGATTACGTACTTGCCGTACTCCTTCAGCTTGATCACCATCGTCGAGAAATCGCTGTCGCCGGAGAGCAGAATGAACATTCCGATCTCGGGCCGGGTGAAGACCAGCTCGATGGCATCGATGGCCAGGCGGATGTCGGTCGCGTTCTTCTTGCTCGAACCGAAGGCCGGCGCGAAGATGAGGTCGATCGACGACTCCGACAGCGGTACGATGTACTGCGGGTAGCGGCGCCAGTCGGCGTAGGCTCTCTGCACCGCGACCTTGCCCTTGATGATGTCGCTGTTGAGGAGAGTGCGAAGCTCCTTGGTCAGGTCCTTCTGGATGCCAAGGGTGACATTGTCGAAGTCGATCAGAAGGGCAGCGTGCGGGGCATGTACTGGGGGCTGGCTGAGATGCCGGCCCGGTCGAATCAGCGGTCGATTCACGTGGCGCTCGGTTCGGGGTCCACCGCCTCAGCGCGCCCCCTCGTTGCGCCTGGCCGGACCCGGTGAGCGGCAGGGCATCGAGGAAGCCCACGAGGTCGACAGACCGTTTGTGGGGGGCCCGCTCCATGCCGGCGGCTATCCACCGCGGAGGCTTCACAGGAGCGAACCAGGATCGTGCCAGCCGCCACCACGTTTGCCGAGGGAAAGCGTTTTCCGGGAGTGCGCCTCGCCGGCCGGGTCGCCGACGCGCGCCGTGCTCACCGTGAGACCGGTCGGCCTACTGCGGGCCCGACGGACGGCATCTACAGGTGGTGGCTGGCGCGGCAAAATCTATCTGGAGTGGCCGGGCGTTGGAAGGGCGAGCTCAAAACCCGGCATCAGCCGAACCGCGGCTCGCCGGCTACGGGGAGATCGAGAACAAAGTAGAAACGGGTGCCGTACCCCGGCGAGGTGTCCACCTGCATGACCGACCCCATGGCCTCGACCAGCTTCCGGCAGATGGAGAGTCCCAGGCCCGAACCGGAGAAGGCGTATTCGCCCGGCTTCTGCCGTCGCCGGAACGGCTCGAAAAGCGTCGCCATGGATTGCGGCGGGATGCCCCGGCCAGTGTCGCGGACCGAGAACTCGAGGCTGCGGGGCCCGCGCTGGATGGCCGTAAGCTCGACAAAGCCCTCTCCCGTGAATTTGAGCGCGTTGGTGGTCAGGTTGAGCAACACCCGGCTCAGCGCAACCGGATGGCCGATCCGGAAGTCGGCTTCCGGCAGGGTCAGCCGCACGGTGAGATTCTTCTCCTCCGCTATGGGCTGTACGATGTCCCGCACTGACTCCAGAATGTCGGTCACCGAGAACGGAATCGGATCCAGATCCACCAGCCGGTCGCCACCACGCGCCAGCTCGATGACATCGCTCGCGACGGAGCTGAGACCGAACGCCGCGCTGTAGATGAGGCCGAGCTGACGCTCCTGCACCGCGTTGACGGCGCCGCTACGGCCGCGCTGGAGCGTTTCCGCCAGGAATAGAATCGAGGTCAGCGGCGAGCGAAGATCGTGAGCTACTTCCACCACCAGCTCCAGCCCGTCGGGCGAGGAGAGGCGATCGGTGAAGTGCTGGGCCCAGTCTGCTTCGAGATGCAGGCCGATCCGCTCGATGGCATGCAGGATGTTGAGCAGTTGAGTTGGATCGGGGGCCGGCAGGGCGCGCGCCCGTTCTACGAATGCAGTGCGGATGAGCCCAAGCCAGCGACGTGAGAGAGCATTTCGGGGCACGGCGCTGGTTTCGGCCGGCAGTCCCGCGACTTCCTGCCTGATAGCCGTGCACAGCTGGGCCAGGTGGGCCGTGGCTTCCTCGGCCCCGGAGGCATGCTCGATGACCCGCTCCCACTCCGCTTCGGCCCAGAGCACGGACTCGCGGAGTGCATCCCACAGCGCCGGCGCAACCGACCCCGCGGCGGGCCCGGCTGGATCCCAGACCCGGACGGCTCCGGCGGGCTCCTGAGTGGCCCGGCGACGCTCCCCGGTCGAGCCGGTCAGGACGGTCTCAGGTGTCACGCGGGTCCCGAGGTCTCATCTCTCTGGAATTCATGCTTGTCCATCAGCCGGTACAGGGTAGTGCGGTCGATGCTGGCCAGTCGCGCTGCCTTCGACATATTGCCCCCTGCTCGGCTGATGAGACGAGCCAGATACTCCTTTTCGAACTGGACCACCACGCGGTCCTTGGCGGGGTGATACGCTTCGTCCATGACTCCAGGCGGCGTGACACTTTCGGCCGGCCATTCGGCGCTGTCGTCATACACCGGGATGTCGTTGGGCTGGATGGTCTGATCCGGCTCGGCCAACACCGCGACATGCTCGATGACATTCTGCAATTCCCGAACGTTGCCCCGCCAGGGACGGGAACGCAAGAAGCCGATGCTCGCCTCGCTCAGCCGTGGGAGCCGGTCTCCCATCTGCCGGTGCCGTTGCCAGTAGTACGTGAGAAAGTGGTTGGCCAACAGCGGAATGTCTTCCAGCCGCTTGCGGAGCGGCGGGAGCTTGATGGGAACCACCCGCAGACGATAGAACAGGTCGCCCCGGAGCAGTCCCTGGTCCACTGCCTCCTGAGGCTCCCGGTTGGTGGCGGAAATGAACCGAACGTCTACCACCGCGTCCTGGGTCTCGCTGCCAACCCGGCGAACAACGCCATCCTGGACCACGCGCAGCAGCTTGGCCTGCAGCGGCATGGTCATCTCGGTCAGCTCGTCGAGGAACAGGGTCCCTCCGTTGGCCGTTTCCAGCAGCCCGGGCTTGTCCCGATCGGCTCCGGTGAAGGCCCCCTTCTTGTGGCCGAACATCTCCGACTCCAGCAGCGGCTCGGGGAGCGCGGCGCAGTTGATGGGCACCAGGGCCCGGCTCGCTCGCCGGCTGTTCTGATGAATGAACTGGGCGATGACCTCTTTGCCGGTTCCGCTTTCACCGCTGATGAAGACCGACGCGTCGGTTGCCGCCACCTTGCGGGCCAGATCCACGGCCTTGCGGAAGAGCGGCGAGATGCCGATCAGGGCGATCTTGTCGCTGTGCCCGTTCTGCCTCTGGAGCTGAACCCTCAGGTCCTGGGTTTCCCGGGACATCATGACCGCGTGGGAGGCCCGGCCGATCAGGACCTGGAGATGCGTCGCGGAGAACGGCTTGGGGAGGTAATCCCAGGCGCCGGCGCGGAGCGCCTCGATGCTGCTGGTCACGCTCGGATTGCCCGTCATGACCACGACAATGGTGTCCTTGTGGGCCTCGAGCGTGGATTGAAGGATCTCGAGACCGGAGACCTGGGACATGTACAGATCGACCAGGATGATGTCGAACTTCCGGCGGCGAACGGTCTCCAGCGCCTCTTCGCCCCGACCGATCAGCGTCACATTGTAACCGTCCATCTGGAGCACACTGGCGCAGCTTTCCCGGAGAGTGCGCTCATCGTCCACGACGAGGACCCGGATGCTGGCTTTGACCTCACTGGGGATGGAAAGGAGATCGCGGGCGGAGCTTTCAGGAGCGGAAGGGCTCTTCCGATCCTGCTGGATGAGAGGATTCGCCATCCTGCAAACTCCCGGGGGGTGACCGCTGGGCGGTCGGTTTGACTCAGACGCGGCTCACGCGAAGAGCCGACAGACTGTGGACTCACGAACCGGCGGGAGCTGGCTTGAGCCCCCGGGAGCATCATACTAGTAACATTTTTACCAC
>JALYPB010000063.1 GCA_030856585.1 Gemmatimonadota bacterium
GCGCGCCCGAGGTCAGCGAGTGCATGAGCGGTGGCATAGGCGACCTCGATCTCCGCCTGATTGGCCGCGATCTTGTTGACGATGTAGCGATCCGACGTGGTGAGCGCGTTGAGTGTCCGGTAGCGGCGCTGATAGGCGTAGGCCGAGTCTCCTTCGTCGAGAACGCGTCGCTTCAAGGCGTTCGAGCGCAAGAGCAGATATTGCTCGGCGGAGCGCACTTCAGAACCAAGTGAGGCGATCAGCCCGTTGCTCAGGTCGGTACTCTCGAGCAGGAGCGTGAGCTCCCGATCCACCGACTTGTCCAGCGAGCTGATCGAGTTCACCCCGAGCAGGGCGATGGCGAACACCAGCACGATCAGCACGGTCATGCCTCCAATGACCCGGCTGCGGAGGCTTCGCAAGACCGTCACTGTGTCCCTGCAAGTCGGACGGCGCCGTTGCGCACGACCCCGATGTACACCGCCTGGTTGGGGACATCTCCCCTGGCGTCGAACGCCACGACTCCGGTGACTCCGCGGAACGCGGGGGCGCCGGAACCGACCCGGGCGAGCTCGCGGCGGACGGCCTGCCGCTTGGGTCCTGCGCGCGCGATCACATCGCGCAGCAGATATACCGCGTCGTAGGTCGCCGCCGCGGGCTGGTTCGGCCGCCCGGCGGCGGGGAACTTCCTACTGTAGGCTTGGAGGAAAGTCTTATTGGCGGCCGTGGCCAGGGTCGGCAGATACGCCGATGAGAGGTAAACGCCCTCCGCCAATGCCCCGGCATCCTCGATGCCTTCGAGTCCGTCGCCACCCAACACGGGGATGGTGAGGCCGCGCTTGCGTGCCTGGCGGAGGATCTCCTCGGCCTCACCACGATTTCCCGCTACAAGCAGAAAGTCGGTCCCGCCGGCCTTGGCCAGGCGCTCGAGGTAGGGACCGACGTGAGGAATATCGCCCAGGTAGGGATCAATCGATTGGAGCACGCCGCCCCGGCGGGTAAAATCCTTGACGAAGGTCTGGCGCACGCCGCGGCCATACTGGTCGTTCAGGTACAGCACCGCTCCCCGGTGGAGACCCAACGTGTCATAGACCCAGCGAGCGAGCGCTGCGCCATGCGCGAGGTCGCTGGGGCAGATGCGGAAGGTGTAGTCGCCGGCGGTCGAGACTTCGGGCGAGGAGGAGGAGGGAGAAATGGCGGCTACCGGATCCGCCCCCCCGTTGTACACCGGAGCGGCGGCCAGGGTGGTGCCGGAGAACAGGTGGCCGATTACGGCCGACACCCCGGCCTCGTACAGATCGGTCGCCACAAATACGGCGGAATCCGGATCCGCATAGTCGTCCCGCTGGACCAGTTCCAGGGGCCGGCCACCGATGCCACCGGCAGCGTTGATCTCCTCCACCGCGAGCTCCGCAGCATGTTTCATCGGCACGCCGACGGGATCGCTCAAGGAGCCGGCCAGCCCGATCCGGATCGGGCCGGGAGAGAAGCTGCAGCCAGAGAAGAGCACCAGGGCTGACAGCAGGAATGCTCGAGTCACCAAGAGATCCACGCACTTCCCCCATCTGGACGGAGTCCGGGCTGTAGCCCGGGTATCGACGATGCTCGACTGGACTGACCGATCACCCGACGCGACGTTCGACCTGCACGGCCAGAGCGTGATCGAGGCTGTAGCCAATGCCGAGCGTTTTCTGCGAGCTCAGGCCAAGGCGCGTCCTCACGGCATTGTCCGGCTCATCACGGGTCGGGGGCGGGGCGGCGGGGGAGCGCCGATTCGCACCCGGGTCAGAGGCCTGCTACGCCGGCTGAAGGAGTCCGGCAGCGTCGTCCGTGATTACGCGCTGGAGGAGACCGAAGGCAGCTATTTGGTTCGGCTGGTAGGCTGAGCGGGGACTCGCCTTCCCGAGACAGAACTCCCCCGTCGTCCCCATCCGTCGAGCACGTGACCGTCCACCAGGCTCACCGAGGCCACCTTCCCGCCTCGCTCCAGTCTCCAGGTCAGCCGGATCATACGACCCCGCCGCACCCACTGGAGCATCCATTGCGCTCCCTGGATCCGCGTCCCGACTCGGCCGTAGCTGCCCTCCAGGGAGCCACGCCAACGCTCCAGCTGGCCGGGGGCCACCACGCCCGATAGCGTGATCACGCCCGCCATGCTGTCCATGGCCGAGACCCAGACGTCCACAGCACCGCCGCCCGACTCGGCGTCGTTCAGCAGGGCCCGGCACTCGCTTACCCGCTGATCGACCCTGGACTGGCGGCAACAAAGACGGCCTCCGCCGATACCGCGAAGGTGGCGCTGGATCTCGTCAAGTCGCGCTCCCGCGCGAAAGCCGAGGAACTCCAACCCCACGCTGTCGGGAGCCGTGGTGGTGGCAGCATTGGCGCCCAGAAGGGTGGGAGCCAGGAGCAGGCTCGCCACGGCGAGCACGCGAAGCGGTGTCAGCATTGCAGCAGCGGCCTCGATAGAGCGTGACGAGAGGAGTATCGGTCAGGCGGGCGGTGAACTGGAGACACCAACAGCCCCCGCGGCGTGAGCCGCGGGGGGCTTGCTGGGACCTGTTACCGGCTGGGAAGGGCGCTGGGGTGTTAGACCTTACGCACGTTCGAGGCCTGCAGCCCCTTGGGGCCCTCGACTACCTCGAACTCGACGCTGTCGCCTTCGGACAACGATCGGAAGCCATCGGCGATGATTGCCGTGTGGTGTACAAACACGTCCTTACCACCATCCTGCGCGATGAAGCCGAACCCCTTTGCATCATTGAACCACTTTACCGTGCCCTTCGCCATGCTACAACCTCTTGAAAAGGGAGCCCGAGGGCCCCGGGGGAAAACCCCCGGCCGTTGTGACCGGGTTAAAAGCCCCAAAAAAGGCCGCCCGGACTTGATGTCCAGCGGCCCGCAAAACGTCAAAAATGAAGGGGAGGCACCGCGCGTTGCATGCGATAAGGTCATGCTTGGGAACGGTTTTGTCAATAAGTCAGGAGTCAGGCGTCGGGAGTCAGGGGGCTCCAGCACGAAAGTGTAGGTGAGTCGTATCTCAGTATATTCCCCTTAGTCTGACTCCTGACTCGCGACTACCTCAGCACCACCCCTGCGGCTCGCAGCTCATGATTGAGCAGCCATCGCTTCTTCCCGAGTCCTCCGCCGTAGCCGACCAGACTGCCGTCCTTGCCTACCACTCGGTGGCAGGGAATCAGAATCGCGAGGTGGTTGGCGGCCACCAGCCACCCGATCTGGCGAGGGTGCATGCGGGTTGCCCGGGCCACGTCGTCGTAAGAGCGGGTCTCGCCGAGCGGGATCTTGCGTAATGTGCGGTAAACCGCCGTCTGGGCCGGGGAGAGGTCGAACCAGCGCTTCAAATGATCGGGATAGGGAAAGGGCCTGGCCGAGCCTGCGAAGTACTCGTCGAGCCAATCGGTGGTGATGCGGCAGCTTCCCTGCGAGATGTGCAGCTCGGGGATGGCGGCCCGTAGCCGTACTGCCCACTTGATGGTCACCGCTCGGTTGGGGTATTCGATGACCAGCGGGCCGGCTTCACACTCCACGACGGTCAGTGCGCCGATGGGCGAACTGTACGAGGTCCATTCCACTCGCATGAGTTCTCCAGCGTGGGAGCGGCAAGGACGTCTAACTTAGCCGTTCCACCGCCCCACTGCACGATGTACATTCTGCGAGCATTCTGCCCGGCGCGTTGAACCCGTTTCTCGAGGCCACGATGCTCCACCTGCTAGCCATGCTTGCCGCCTTCCAGCAACAACCGGTATCGGCTCCGAAGCTTGCCAAGGTGATGATCGAGCCGGCCGAGGTGGCCGTGCAGGTCGGCGACACCGTACGGCTCCGGGTGAGTGCGACAGACTCATCCGGACGGCCAGTTCGGGATCTATCGGTCCTCTGGTTTCAGTCGGGCGGGCGTTTCGAGGGGCGGGTCGATTCGACCGGCCTGGTGACCGGAGGATCGACCGGCACGCTGAACGTCAGCGCCGTGGTGAGCCCCCGGTCCGGGGGTTCGCCGGCTACCGGCTTTGCGCGGGTGACCGTGCTTCCTCAGCCGGCGGCCAAGCTGGTGTTCGACCGGGAGGTCTCCCATCTCTATTCCGGACAATCGTTGGTGATCGGGGCCACTCCCTATGCCGCCAATGACGACCGCCGGTACGACCAGGTCCTCTGGAGCTCGGACGCGCCGGCGGTGGTGGCGGTGAGCGCCGGGCGGCTGAGTGCGGGTCGCCCGGGCAGGGCCACGATCACAGCCCGCGCCGGACGCGCCGCCAGGTCGTTCATCGTGGTCGTCGCCCCCAATCCGGTTGCCTCGCTTGTAATCGAGCCGGCCTCCGCCAGCGCGCGCGCTGGGGACGTGGTGCGCTTCGGGTTCAAGGGCCGGACCCGCGATGGCCGGCTGTTAACGAACGCGACTCCGGAGTGGGCCCTCAGCCCCGGCAACGCGCACATCGACCCCGATGGGCGTTTCGTGGCGGACGTGCCTGGCAGCTACCGGGTCACGGCCAGCTTTGCCGGCAGGATTGCCGAGGCAACCGTCGAGGTCCGGGCCCGCGATGTCCGGCGCCCAACCACGCTCGTGGGTCGGCTTCCGATCAAACTCCGCGCTGCCGAATTCTGGCTCCATCCCGACGGCCGGCACGGCTATCTGACCACTATCGCGGACCGGATGTATGCCATCGACGTGAGCAACCCGGCGAGCCCGCGGATCACCGACTCGGTGGTGGTGGATGCCCGCACCATCAACGACGTGATGACCACTGAGGACGGCAAATACGGAGTGCTTACCCGGGAGAACGCCTCCACCAGAAAGAATGGGATCGTCATCCTCTCGTTCGAGGATCCGGCGCATCCCAGGCCGATCGCGGAGTTCACCGAGACGGTGACGGGTGGCGTACACAGCACCTTTGTCTACCGGGGCTACGTATATCTGACCGACGACGCGACCGGCTCGCTGCGGGTGATCGATATTCGCGATCCGTACAAGCCAAGGCAGGTGGCCCGCTGGCAAACGCGGCCCGATGAAGCCGGCAACTACGTGCACGACGTCGATGTGAAAGACGGGTTGGCGTACCTGAGCTACTGGAATCAGGGCCTGGTCATCCTCGACGTCGGCAACGGTGTCAAGGGAGGCAGTCCGGAGAATCCGCAGCTCGTTTCCCAGTACAAGTACGACCTGAACTCACTGTATCGCGACGTCGAGGCGGTTGGTGGTCCCGGATTCATCCGCGGCACGCACACGGCCTGGCGTGGCGGGAATTACGTTTTCGTCGGCGACGAAGTCTTTTCCGCCAAGCCCCGCCCTACCGAAGGTGGCGGGGTAGTCGGGCTCGGGCGGGCGTATGGCAGACTCCACGTCATCGACGTCAGCGATATCGGCCGACCGAAGGAAGTGGCCTACTACGAGCCCAAAGACGGCGGGAGCCACAACGTCTGGGTCGCCGGGGACACGCTTTACATGGGTGACTATCAGGGTGGCCTCAGAGTCCTCGATATCTCGGGCGAGCTGAGGGGGGACCTGCAGCTCCAGGGCCGGGAGATTGCCCACGTGGTGACTGGGGACGGCGATGGCACCACACCCAACGCCCCGAACGCCTGGGGCGCCATCTACCGAAACGGCCTGATTTATGTCCCCGACATCAATTCGGGACTCTGGATCGTGCGGGTGGAGCCGAAGTCGGAGCTGGTGCCGTGAAGGCGCTATATTCTCTCCATGACCACTCCTCAAACCGTCGTCGTCCGCACCTTCACCGATCGCGCGGAGGGGCTCTCGCACTTCGTGCTCCGGGCCGGTGAGGCACCGCGGCTCCTGGCGTTCGATGACGCCCTGGGATGTCCGGTGGAGACTGCGTTGGCGGCCTTGGAGTGGACCGGTGCCGTGGGGATTCTGCAGGACGACGACCTGTTACACGCAGCCCGCCTGACGAGCGAGACCGCGGCTGCAGTCATCGAGCGCAAAGGGCAGGACGCGCGGCGCTACGTTTATCTGGGTCCCCGCCTCGATGCTCCCCCGATGGACGTCTTCGAAGGAGCCATTCTCTTCGACGAGCCGGGGGTGAAGGCGGTCGAGTTCTCTCAGCGGGCCCACGGGCTCGCCCATTTCCTCCGGGCTACCTCGGGAGCCGGAGCCCTGCTGGCGCTCCTGGGGCGGCGCGCTCCCGAGATCCGGCATCTCCGCAGATGGCTGGGCTCCATCATTCAGGAGCTCGATCTGCCGAGACCGCTGGTCGCCGGGTGGTTCGCGGCGAGCTCGGCCGGCTGCCTCTTCTCCTCCGCCGAGGGAGAGCCCACATACCGCTATATCGAAGTAGGAACCGAATCATGAGCCGTTGGTACCTAGGTCTTGTCGCCGTGCTATTCTCGCAGGATCTCGCGGCTCAGGCTGTGGTCCGTCCGGAGCCCAAACTGGACGCCGGCCGCGTGGTCCTTCGGGACGCGTTGCTCCAGTTCCGCGATTCACTGAACTCCATCGATGCCGCAGCTTCCCGGCTTCAGCGTGACTATCGCCAGTCGTCCGTTGCCTCGCTGACCTCCCGTGCCCGGGTCATGCATCAGGCCTGTGCCGGTTCGGTGCGCAGCGTGCCCGCCGCCCGGAATACGGTGATCGGGGCCGAGGCGTCCAGTGCGCGGCAGCTTCAGCGCCGAGGCGAGATGGTGGGGGCCCTGGATCAGCTCCAGAAGGCCTTAATCCGATGCGAATCGGAGTTCGCCGCCATGAGCCGGGCCGGCGAAGGTGAGAAAGTCAGGGGCTACGGAAATGATCGAGCAAGGCGGGTGCAGGCTGCACTACGCGGGTACGAGAAGGTCCTGGCCCAATTCCTCAGCACCATGGGCATCAAAGTTACCC
>JALYPB010000094.1 GCA_030856585.1 Gemmatimonadota bacterium
GCCCAAGGTCGCGCGCGGTGGCATCCAGGCGACGCCGGAACCGGAGCAGCTCGATCTGCAGCTTCCCCTCGTCGCGAGCGGCCTGGGCCTTCCTACCGAATGCCTCCAGCTCCTGATTCAGCCGGTCGAATAGGGTCGATTTAGTCATAGAGAATCTCCAGTAGTAAGCTAGGAGCTGGGAGCTAGGAGTTAGGAGCCCAGCAGGTCAATGCTAGGATCGGACGCCCTCGGGGCCGCCGCTGTTTCAAATTAACAGAAAAAGGGGACGCATAGTCATTCTGCGCCCCCAGCTCCCAGCTTCTGACTCCCAGCTCGCTAAGAGACGGCTGCCTCGGCCGGATAGACCGACACCTTCTGCCGGTTCTTGTCCTTGAACTCGAACTTGACCACCCCGTCCACCAGCGCGAAGAGGGTGTCATCGTTGGCCCGGCGCACATTCCTGCCGGCGTGGAACTTGGTGCCACGCTGACGGACCAGGATGTTCCCGGCGATGACCTGCTCCCCGCCATAGCGCTTCACGCCCAGGTACTGGGGATTGCTGGTGCGGCCGTTGCGGCTGGAGCCTACGCCCTTTTTATGTGCCATCTGTCCCTAACCCAGCTTGACGTCAGTAATGCGGACTTCGGTGAACTTCTGCCGGTGCCCGGTCTTCCGGCGGTAATTCTTCCGCCGCTTGAACTTGAAGACGTAGATCTTCTTCTCCTTGCCATCGCCAACGACTTCGGCCATGACCTTGGCCCCTTTGATCAGGGGAGCGCCGGCCTTGATGGTGTCTCCGTCAGACGACAGGAGTACCTCGTCAAAGGTAACCTTCGAGCCCGGCTCAGCGCTCATGAGCGGAAGCCTGATAGTCTTACCCTTCTCGGCCTTGAATTGCTTACCCAGCGCCCTGAAAATCGCGTACATGAAGAATCCGTCTACCTAAAAGGTGGTCCGACGACAGCCGGTAAAACTAGGCAGGCTAGAGGCTTGTGGCAAGGGGCGGATGGCGGAATGGAGTCACTGCGAGGGGGCAACGCCCCCGAAGCAATCCTGAGGGTTCCGCGCGTACACAGCGAGATTGCTTCGGCGCTGCGCGCCCTCGCAATGACTACCTACCGCCGTACCGCCGCTTCACCTACCGCCCTACCGCCCCTAGGCCACCGCGTACAGCTCCGTCACGTCCCTGCCGGCCGGCCGGCTCATCAGCCGAAACTCGTCCAGCCGCATCATCGGGTCGTCCCGAAGCTCGATGTCCACTCCGGTCAGCTTGGTCAGTGTGTGTAGCAGCCGGGGCTCCTCCTCCAGCAGGTAAAGCGCCACCTCCGGGTGCAGCCGTACGGTGAGCTGACGCTCACGCCTCTCGTGACCGGCCCGCTTGAGGGCCCGCTCCAGCCGGCGGGCCACGACTTCGGGCGTAAAGACTCGCCCGCTGGCGGCGCAGGTGGGACAATCGGCCGTCATCGAGTGCCAAAGGGATGGACGGACCCGCTGGCGGGTCATCTCCACCAGGCCGAGCTCCGATACGGCGAGCGCCTTGGTACGGGCGCGGTCCCGCCCGAGGTGGATCCTCAGCTCCTGGAGCACCTTATCCCGGTTGGAGCGGGTCTCCATGTCGATGAAGTCGCACACGATGATGCCACCGATATCGCGCAGGCGGATCTGGCGGGCGATCTCCTTGGCGGCCTCGATGTTGGTTCGAAGAATCGTCTTCTCCGGATCCTTCTTGCCGGTGTACCGTCCGGTATTGACGTCGATGCTGATCAGCGCCTCGGTCGGCTGGATCACGAGCGAGCCGCCGGTGGGTAGCTCTACCCGGGGCTTGAAGAGATCGCGAATCTCCGATTCGATATCGAACTTGTCGAAAAGCGGGGTGGGCTCGGTATAGAGGTGGACCCGGCTCATCAGGTCGGGATCGATCTGCTGGAGATACTGCTCGATCTCGTTGTAGAGCTCTTTCATGTCAACGTGCAGGGCATCGACCTTGGCGCTGAACAGATCCCGGATGATCCCGCGGGTGAGGCTGGTCTCCCGCTGAAGCAGCGCTGGTGCGCGCCGCACGAAGCTCTTCTTCCGGTTGATCTTCTTCCAGAGCGCGAGCAGAGAGTCGATCTCGCGGCGGAAGTGGTCCTCGGTGACTCCTTCGGCCACCGTCCGTACGATCACGCCACCGGAGTCCTTGGGAAGCAGCTTGGTGACCATCTCCCGCAGCTTGGACCGCTGCTCCCGGCTCTCGATCTTCCGGCTTACCCCTACCTTCGAGGCATAGGGCATGTAGACCAGGAACCGGCCCGGCAGGGAGATCTGGGCGGTGACCCGGCAGCCCTTGGAGCCGATCGGCTCCTTGGTAACCTGGACCGGAAGGCTCTGGCCCTTCTTCAGGATGTCCTGAATGTTGGGGACCGCGCGGCGGGGCGAGATCTCTCGCTGACGAACTTCGGCGGCGGGCTTCTCGCTGGCGGCGCCCCCGTTACCGCGCCGGCCCCGGCGGCGATCCCGGCTGCGCCAACCACCCTTCCGCTCCGGAGCCGCCGACTCGGCCGACGACTCGGCCGGCGACTCGGCGCCGGCCTCCGCCTGTTCGGTGACTACTTCCTCATCGGGGGAGGCTTCCTCTTCCTCCGGATCCTCATCCTCATCCGGCTCGAGGAGGTCGGAAGCGTGCAGGAATGCGCTCTTCTCCAGCCCGATGTCCACAAAGGCGGCCTGGATGCCGGGGAGCACCGCCTCTACCCGGCCGAGATAAATGTCGCCGACGGTCCGGCGGTGGTCGGGGCGGTCCACCAGCAATTCAACCAGCCTATCGTCTTCAAGGATTGCCACGCGGGTTTCCCGCTGGCTCCCGTTAATCAGGATCTCGCGCTTCAAGTATGACCTCGTGGAATTCACCGGGGCACTGGTCCCGATGATTCACTTACCTCAGAGAAAACGCGCTCCCGGCTGGCCTGCCCACGCCAAGAGAGGAGCATGCCGCGAAAGCGCGTTGCTACTGGCGCTAATTATATGAGACGGAGGGGTTTAGGGCAATGATGGGTGGGGCTATTGGCTATGGGCTAAGCACACCTGACAAGTTAAGTGGCTTTGACCGATAGCTCGCAGCGCTCGTCC
>JALYPB010000113.1 GCA_030856585.1 Gemmatimonadota bacterium
GGACGAGCCCTCCCAGGACAGTCCCCGCTACGTAAAGGGCGAGCGAGTCCGGCACCGGCGATTCGGAGGCGGCACGATTCAGGGCCTCATCGGGACAGGTCGCGATCTCAAGGTCTCGGTTGCCTTCGATGACCAAGAGGTCGGTGTCAAGCAGCTGCTGGTTGCCTATGCGGGGCTGGAACGCGAATGGGAGAGCGCATGAGCATCGGGCTGGATGAAGTCCTCCATGTGGCCAAGCTCGCCGAGCTGGCGGTAAAAGAGAGCGAGATCCGCCGCCTGGTCGACCAGATGAACCGCATAGTGAACTATGTCGCCGCCCTGGACGAGGTGCCCGGCGACCGGACGGCGCAGTCGTACCTCGCCGGACCACAATCAGTAGCGCTGCGCGAGGACGTGCACTCGACTGTGCCGCTGGTTCGCCCGCCGTCCGCCATCGCACCTGAGTTCGTCGACGGATTTTTCCTGGTGCCCCGGCACGGCGCGATGGAGGATCAATGACGGCGGGGACAGCGGGGCAGCGGGGCAGCGGGGCAGTAACCGCCCGGGAAACTGGGCGGCGCCTGACCGATGCGGCGCCTTTGAATGCGGTGTTGCACTGGTCCCAGGAGCTGCTGGATGCTGAAGGGGCCCGGGTCGACAAGATGCCGGCGGAGGGACCCCTCGCAGCAATGCCGGTGGCGCTGAAGGACAACATCGTCACCGTCGAGCAGCCCACTACCTGCGCCTCCCGGATCCTGGAAGGTTACCTGTCGCCGTACAACGCGACGGTCGTCACCCGGCTCCGAGCGGCCGGTGCCATGATCGCCGCCAAGACCAATCTCGACGAGTTCGCCATGGGCTCCTCCACGGAGCACTCTGCCTTCGGACGGGTAAAGCATCCCCTGGACCCTAGTCGTGTGCCGGGAGGGTCGTCCGGTGGGTCAGCCGCGCTGGTAGCAGCCGGTGTCGTGCCCGCCGCGCTGGGATCCGAGACCGGTGGGTCGGTCCGCCAGCCCGCGAGCTTCTGTGGGGTTGTCGGCGTGAAGCCGAGCTACGGACGGGTCAGCCGCTATGGGCTCGTGGCGTTCGGCTCCTCGCTCGACTGCGTCTCCGTCTTTGGCCGAACCGTGGACGATGCTGCCCGGGTCCTGAGCAGTATCAGCGGGCCCGACCCGCTCGACGCCACGACTGTCGACCGACCGCCCATGCAGGTCCCCAAGGCCCTGCCTGACCTACGAGGCCTGACTGTCGGCCTTCCTCAGGAGTACTTCCCGGCCGACCTCGATGGCGGAGTCGCCACTGCGCTTCGGCGCACGACCGAGCGGATCCAGGCCCTCGGCGGCGAGGCCCGCCTGGTCTCGCTGCCCAACTCGGCCTATGCGGTACCGACGTACTATATCATCGCCCCGGCGGAGGCGGCGGCCAATCTGGCCCGCTATGACGGGGTGCGTTACGGGAAGCGGCGGGTTGGAGCCGAGGGAGACATCCGCGCATTGTATCGCACCACCAGAGGCGAGGGCTTCGGCGAGGAGGTGCGACGCCGGATCCTGGTCGGTACCTACGTGCTGAGCGCCGGCTACTACGACGCGTACTACAAGAAGGCCCAGCAGGTGAGGGCGCTCATCGCGGAGGATTTCCGGCGGGTATTCGACTCCGGTATCGATCTGCTCCTCACCCCGACCACCCCGACGCCCGCGTTCAAGGCAGGGGAGAAGACCGAGGACCCGGTCGCGATGTACCTGGCCGACATTTTCGTCTGCTCGATGAGCCTGGCGGGCCTCCCCGCCATGAGTCTGCCAGTTGGTCGCAGCGAAGGTCTGCCCATCGGGGCCCAGCTGGTGGCGCCGCATTTCGGCGAGGAGCGGATGTTGGCCGTGGCCCAGGTGCTCGAGCGGACGCTGGATCCGCTCGCGGAGGTGCGCTGATGGCGTGGGAGACAGTTATTGGGCTGGAGGTCCACGTTCAGCTGCATACCCGAACCAAGATGTTCTGTGGCGACCTGACTACGTTCGGCGATCCGCCCAACACCAATGTCTGCCCGGTATGCCTGGGTCTTCCGGGGGCGTTGCCCGTGCCCAACGCCGAAGCGATTCGCCTGGCGGTGCGGGGTGCCCTCGCGCTGGGGTGCACCGTGCACGAGACCAGCGTCTTCGCCCGCAAGAACTACTTCTACCCCGACCTGCCGAAGGGCTACCAGATCTCGCAGTTCGATCGGCCGCTTGCCACTGGAGGCAGTGTCGCCTTCGACTCGCCCGACCGGGGCCGGCTGCAGGTCGGCATCACCCGGCTTCACGTTGAGGAAGACGCGGGCAAGCTGCTGCACGACCGGTTCCCCGGAAAGACGGCG
This sequence comes from Gemmatimonadota bacterium, assembly GCA_030856585.1. Taxonomy (GTDB): domain Bacteria; phylum Gemmatimonadota; class Gemmatimonadetes; order Gemmatimonadales; family GWC2-71-9; genus CAVVWJ01. Next base: position 2,327 of record JALYPB010000113.1, read on the forward strand.
GTGGATCTCAATCGCGCCGGCACCCCGCTCGCCGAGATTGTGAGCGAGCCGGATCTCCGCTCTCCGGCGGAGGCCCGAGCGTACCTCACGACGCTGCGGCAGATCCTGGTCTACGCCGGCGTGAGCGAGTGCAGCATGGAGCAGGGAAGCCTGCGAGTGGATGCGAATCTGTCGATCCGGCCTGCCGGCACCTCCGGGCTCGGCACCAAGACCGAGGTGAAGAACATGAACTCCTTCGCCAACGTCGAGCGCGCCCTCGAGGCCGAGCGGGCCCGCCAGATCGCGATGGTGGAATCGGGACATCGGGTAGAACAGGTAACGCTTCTCTTCAATGCAGGAACCGGCCAGGTCAAGCCGACCCGATCGAAGGAAGAGAGCCACGATTACCGGTATTTCCCCGACCCCGACCTTCCGCCGCTGGTGCTGACTCCGGCCTGGATTGCCGAGCAGCGAGCCGGATTGCCTGAGCTGCCCGAGGCAAAGCGCGCGCGCCTCGAGGCCGCGCACGCGCTGTCCGCACAGGATGCCCGGGTCATCACCGCCGAAGCCGGGCTGGCGCACTACTTCGAGTCGGTGGTAGAAGCTGGGGCAGATCCCAAGGCCGCGGCCACCTGGGTCATGGGCGAGGTGATGACCACCTATAATGAAACCGGGTCCTTCCCTCTGCCGGCGGGGCGCCTGGCCGAGCTCATCGGCCTGGTGCGCGACGGGGTGGTGAGCCGCCAGGCGGCCAAGCGGGTGTACGCCGATCTGGCCCAATCGCCCGACCAGGACCCCAAGGCTGCGGCAGCCCGGCTGGGCCTGGTGCAGGTAAGCGATCAGGGCGCACTCACCGGCTGGGTGGATGAGGTCCTGGCCGCTCATCCGGCCGAGGTGGCCCGCTTCCGCGAGGGTGAGATCAAGCTGATGGCGTTCTTCGTGGGACAGGTGATGAAGCGGAGCAAGGGGAAGGCCGATCCGAAGGGGGTGCAGCCGGTGTTGCAGGAGCGTCTAGGCCAGCCGGTGTGACCACTACGGGTTCCTCACGGAGCCTGCCCTGAACGAAGTCGAAGGGCTCCGGAAGAGGAATCCGGTGAGACGCGTGCGGCTTCTTCCTTCTCCAGCGTGAGCAGACTCATCGGGTCTACCGCGATCGTGCCGAGCCGCGTCACCCAGTGGAGATGCGGCCCGGTCACCCGCCCACTCTGACCCACCGCACCAATCCGCTGTCCTGCTGCTACTGTATCTCCCGCCGTCACATCGGCACGGCTCAAGTGGAAGTAGGCCGTGACCAGCCCCTGCCCGTGGTCGATGTAGACCGCTTTGCCTGCGAGATAGAAGTCGGCAACCATGGCGATGACCCCCCGTCCTGCCGCCAGGACGGGCGCGCCAACGGCTCCGGCGAAGTCGGTTCCCAGATGCCGGCTCCTCACCTCGCCGTTGTACACTCGCGCGGCCCCGAAGGCGCTCGTGATCCGGCTGTCGCGCGGCACCCGGAACGGCCCCTGCCACAGGCGTGGATGGTTCTGTGAGGCGAGCGACACCTGTCTGCTGCGCGCGTTCTCCCGCTGGATTCGCGCCGCCGCGGCGGGATTGGGCTTGGCCATGGCGGGTGCCACCCTGATCGTTTCGCTCGGGTAGTTGGCCGCAACCACCGCGATCACTGTGTCGATCGTCGAGGTTCCGTCTCCATCCCCAACCTCGAGCATCACCGCCAGGGACTCTGATAACGTGACCGGGACGCCAACGAGCCCGCGATACTCCCCGGTGGGAGAGCGCTCGAAGTGGATTGGCTCACCGGCCGCGGTCCCACCGAGCACATCTACGCCGTCCCACGGCAGCTGCACGATCAGCCACCGGACCGTCCCCTGCGTCAACGGTGCAGGTTCTACTCTGAGCTGAACGCGAGGGGGTAATGAGTCTTGACCCGCCACTGGGTTTGGGGCCACGGCGCCTGCCATGGCGGCGACGACCGTGCAAAGGGCGCGTGATCTCAATCGGGTGGAAGAAATGAGCGGCGAGGTAAGATCAGCGATCGCCGCTGACCAGGCGGGTAGGGGATGGAGCGGTGCCTTCGGCTGCCCGCCAGGGAAGCTTCCGGCTGATCTTGGCCCAGTAGACCAGGGGCCGCTCGGGAAGGCCGAAGTGCTCGTCCGCGGCGTTCTGCAGCCGGACAGTGTCGCGCCGGCCGGCGTCCTGGAGAACTCGGCGGCGCATCTCCTTGGCCGTCTTCAGCGGGCGCTCGCCCGAAGGGTCCAGGTGACGGGCTGCCGGCACCGAGTCGGCCAGGAGCTCCATCATGAAATCGAACGAGAGGCCGAGGTGACGCTCCACATCGAGGTCGGTGAGGGGCCACCGGCTGTATTCCCGGGCCACCTGACTCGCGCGCTGCCAGCTCGTGGTCTCGGTCAGGTGCACCATGCCCCGAAACAGCCGGCGGTTGGTGCGCACACTGAAAATCGTCGGCGCGATGATGCGATCGAGATGGGCGTCGGCGGGTGCATGGTCCAGCAGGATCACGTCCTTCGCAACCTTGGCGTACGCGTCGCCCAGATGGGCCTCGATCCGCGTCTCCCAGTATGAGTGGCCTACAGCGGCCGTGCTGCTGGTGAGCATCAGCTGGCGGGGCACAAAATAGTTATGCGCGATGGTATCGGCAGCGAGATGGCTGAGATAGCCCAGGCCAAAGGCGCGGAGCGAGTCGGTAGCCGCGAGATCGTGTATTTCCTGTCCGACGTGCCAGTAGTGGCAGTGCCGGCCCAGAGGGGCGTAGTGTTTGGCGATCGACGAATCGGCCGCGATGTTTCCGTAGAGAAAGTCGAAGGGATGCGCGCGGAGCAGATCGGCCACCGCCGCCGGCAAATATGGCAGGTTGGCGAGAACCGACTCTCCGAGGTAGATGTGGGTTCCCGGAGTCCAGGCATGGGCCTGCTCCGGTACTACGAGCAACATGAGCCCCACGCCCAGCACAGCGAGCGCGAGGCGGGTCAAGGTCATCAGCGGCTCGGCACCAGCATCCGGCGTACCCGCTTCAGGACCCCGCCGCCCCGGCGCAGGGAGCGGAAGGCAGCCGCGAGATCCAGCGCGCCGCCCTCGATTTCGTCGTGGACCACGTCGTACAGCGTCTCCAGGTCCTGGAGCTTCGCCTCGATCCGGTCCACGGCCCGCACCGTCTTGCGCCGGAGCCGGCGCGAGGTCTGGGCGAATGCACCCGCCTCGTGCCGCACCAGGACCATCACCTCCTGCGCCTGCTCCGTCAGACTGTGAACCCCCTTGAGGGTTCGGGCGATGTCATCCTGGAGGCCGTCTACCAGGGTGCCGATCTTCTTGGCCTGTTCCGCTACCCTGAACGCCGCAATGGCCACGGCGATGCCCATTCCGAGGAAGGAGAGCGCCAGGAGCGCCAGCGATATAGCTACGGTCGGCCCTACCCAGTCCTGGGTGGTACCGACCTGCAACACTGCCAGTGTCCACATATTCAGTACCTCCGACTCGCGACGCCAAGGATGGGCGGGCACCTCCCCCTGGCTAATACAAAGGGGTCTCGGCACCACCGCAACCCCCTGGCCTCCGCTTGACGCGATTCACCGGCCAGTTCAGCTTTGTCCATGCCTCCTCGTTTTCTGGTCCAAGGTGGACGCCCGCTTCGCGGAACGGTGCGCCCGGCCGGCAACAAGAACGCCGCCCTCCCTATCCTTGCCGCTACCATTCTGGCCGACGGTCCCGTCGACCTCGAGAACATACCGCGCATCCGCGACGTCGAGACCATGCTGGCGTTGCTGGCGGATCTCGGTGCCAGCGCAGAGTGGACTGGAGCGAACTCGGTGCGGGTGGACACCCGCAGCGTCAAGCCGAAGGCACTCGAT
>JALYPB010000123.1 GCA_030856585.1 Gemmatimonadota bacterium
ATTGGGCAAGCCTGGCAGGCTGCGGGTGGAATGCTGGCGCCCCAGATCGAGGCCGACGCCAGCGACCCCCTGCTCAGCCTCGGTCTGTCTGGCCGTGACCACTATCAGCCTCTGGCGGCCGCCCTCCTGGAAACCACCGGTATCGACCTCGGCTTATGGCAGGAAGGCATCGCCCGAGTGGCGGGCAACGATGTCGAGGCAGCCGGATTGGGGTCGAAGGTAGCCTGGCAGCAGCGTCAGGGCTTGGCGTGCGAGTGGCTGGAGCCTCACGAGGTTCGCCGGCGGTGGCCGTGGCTCGGGCCCGCCGCCGGAGCGCTCTGGGCTCCACTGGACGGGGCACTCGATCCTGAGCGGCTGGTTCTGGCACTCCTGGCCGATGCCCAGCGGCTGGGTGCTGCCCTGGTCGGAGACCGCGCCGTCCGAATCGAGCGGGTGGGAGACAGGGTGACGGGAGTGACCGGAGAAGCCGGCCGGTACTCGGCCGAGCACGTCCTGGTGACCGCAGGCGCGTGGTCGGGCCTGCTGGAGAATCTTCCCCGGCCACTGCCGGTCGAACCGGTGCGAGGGCAGATGGCGGCCCTGCCCTGGCCCGCTGCCGTGCCGCGCGCGATCATTTACCACAAGGACTGCTATATCCTCGCTCGAGGTGGTGAGGCGATCATCGGCTCCACCATGGAGTCCGTCGGATTCCGTCCCGAGGTGACCCCCGTCGGCCTGGCGCAGATTTTCGCCGCTACGCTGCTGCTGTATCCCAGTCTCATCCGGGCGAAGGTGCGCCGCACCTGGGCAGGCCTCCGGCCGATGACGCCGGATGGTCTGCCGATCATCGGCGGCGAGCCCACGCTGAGGGGGCTGTGGTACGCGACAGGGCATGGACGGAACGGGATATTGCTCGCCGGCATTACCGGAGTGCTCCTCCGCCAGCTGTTGGATGGTGAGACAACGGCCGTGGAGTTACACGCGTTTGCTGCTGATCGATTCTGAAGTGTAGCGAGGACCATCCGGGTTATGAGAGCTTTAGTGTTTGCTGTTGCTTCGCTGTTTCCCCCGGCCATGGGTCTCGTGGCTCAGTCACGGGATGCGGTAGCGCGAGAGCGCAGCGACTTTCTCTCCTGGCTCACAACCGCTCCCAACTCGCCGCTGGCTGCGGTGGCCCGGCATCCGGTAGGCGCGGCCCTGCGGCTGGGCCCTCCTGATGCCGACATTCCTCTTTCGGGAATCGGCGAACATCGGATCCTGGCAAAAGGCCGAGCCTTGGTTCTGGAGACGCCATCGGGCTCGCGACCAGTCAGTCGGGACCGGCCGATCAGACTCGGCAGCTATACTCTCTACCTGACTGGACCGGCGCCTGGCACAGCGCTCACAGTATTCGGGCAGGACAAGAGGAAGGCCCCACCGGGGTATCACGAGTATGACCCAACGCTGGTGTTTTCCGGTCCGCTCCTGCCTCCTGGGAGGCCGGGCAAGACGCGGGTGCTCGCCGCCAACGGGACCGAGACCGAAGCCACCGAGGCGGGCAGCATCGTTCTCACTCTGGGCGCGCCTGCGCGGCTGCGGGTGCTCCGGATTGCCAGTGGCGGTGAGGAGTCGGAGCTGGAGATCTTCTTCCGCGACCAGAGTAACGGGCAGGGCACCTATCCCGCGGGCCGATTCGTGAGTCTGATCCCACTCCCCAACGGACATTATCGTCTGGATTTCAATCGGGCACGAAACCCCTTCTGCGCCTATAGCGCCGTTTATCCCTGCCCGGCTCCATGGCGGGGCAATGTCATCGCCGTCTCCATCCGCGCCGGCGAGCGCTACTCCGGAGGCGGGCTGCAAGCGCCGCCAGCCGGCCCCGAGGTGAAATGATGCTGGCAATGCTCATCCAGGGAGGGGCAGCTCTGGTCACGCTTTCCTCGCCCGGAGGTCCGTGGCGTGCGGTGCTCGACCTTGCGGGCGGTCCTTTGCCATTCGCGGTCCGTATAGAGCGGCGCGACGGCGGCTGGCAGGGTGTGCTATGCAACGGCGTCAAATGCCAGCCATTTTCGAAGGTGCGGGTGGCGGGAGACAGCGTGGTTCTCGAGAACGCGGACTATGCGGCCACCATGACGGCGGTTCTCCGGGGTGACTCTCTGGTGGGCTATTACAACAACATTGGCAGCAATGGGCCCAGGACCATTCCATTCCGCGCCGCACGCGGGCGCTGGCCCGTTACTCGCGCCCCGGCGACCCTGGTGGGTCGCTGGGACGCAACCTACTTCCAGGATCTGGGGACCAGCCCGCGGGTCCTCGAGTTTCGCAACGGAAGCGCCGGCATCGAAGGGACCCTCATCTCCAGCACCTCAGACTACGGTCCGTTCTCAGGCACCGCATCGTCAGACAGCTTCGCGATCGGGTACTTCGACGGTTCATTCGTCTACCTCCTCACCGGCAGGCTCCAGGGCGATACCCTGCGAGGGATCTTTCATGCCGGACTGAGAACCCAGACGCGATGGCAGGCGGTACGCAGTACCGGCGCGTCCCATCTTACGCCACCGACCGAGATCACCTCGGCCGACACCGCTCAACCGTTCCGCTTCCGTTTTCCCGACCTTCAGGGGCGCATGGTGGGAAATGACGATCCGCGATTCAGGGGGAAGGTGGTGCTGGTGGACATCTTTGGAACCTGGTGTCCCACCTGTCACGAAGGAACTCCGGGGCTGCTCGACCTTTACAATCGCTATCACCGACGGGGCCTGGAGATGGTAGGGCTGGCCTTCGAGGTCACCGGAGATACCGCCGTGGACGCGCCTCTGGTTCGTCGCTACCGCGACAAGTTCCGGATTGCGTTCCCCCTGCTGCTGGCGGGAACCAACGACGTCGAGGGCATCGAAGCCGCATTGCCCCAGCTTCGAGAGGCGGGTGCATACCCGACCATCGTCTTTCTGGGCCGCGACGGCCGCGTGCGCCGGGTCCACGCCGGGTTCCACGGGCTGGCGGCCGGGGCTCAGCACCAGCGGCAGGTGCGGGAGTTCGAGGTCGAGATCGAGCGACTGTTAAACGAAAAGGTGAACGGTGAACAGTAAACGGGGCGGGTACCCGCGAAGCGGGTGGATGTGCGGTCCCTTTACCGTTTACCGTTCACGCTTTTTTATCTCTACAAACGCCGTCTTCGCATCGGGGTCTACTCGTAGCTCAAGCCACTCACCACTGATCGCGTGCCCGGGCACACCGCAGAGCATCCAGTACCAACCGGCTTCATCGGCCACGAAGGTACTCTGATCGCTTTGGCCCGGGCGGAGCCCCTCGAGGACCATCCGGGTCATCGCGTTGCTGAACGCGGCGCGGCCCCCCTCCAGCGGAATCTTCTCCCGTTGTACCATGACCACGAGACTGTGGGGCGCGGCCGAATCGGCGGATCGGTAGTCCCATTTGACCGTCCAGCCGAGCGGCACCACGATGCGGGCCTCGCCGGCTCGATAGCCGTTGATCAGGGCGGATGGCGCTCCCGGTGGAGCCGTAACCTCGAGGGTCAATGTGGCCACCTCGGCCACGCTATCCACAGTCAGCCAGGACGGCGAAGCCGCGGTGTCGCCGGTTTCCGCTGCCGGCGTGGCGGCGACTGTGGCCGGTGGGTCCGCGACAACGGGGCCACTTGCGGCAGCCTGGCCGCGTCCGGAGCACGCCACGACCAGGCTCAAAGCCGTGGTGGACGCAGTGATATGAAACGAGTGAGATAGCTGGATCATTGCGGTGCTCTGGTCACGGAATAGGGTCGTCTGTACCTTCGTAGCTTGAAACCGCCGCGGGG
>JALYPB010000068.1 GCA_030856585.1 Gemmatimonadota bacterium
GTGTGTAGCGCAGGGCGTGCCGTTCGCTCGGGAGTATGGGGGCCTCCTGGACAACCGGTCGTTCGGTGGCGCTCAGGTGTCTCGCACCTTCTATGCTCGAGGCCAGACCGGCCAGCAGCTGCTGCTCGGCGCCTACCAGCAGATGGAGAAGGAAGTGGCCCGCGGCGGAGTGAAAGTGTATCCGCGCACCGAGATGCTGGACCTCATCGTCATAGACGGGCGGGCTCGTGGCATTGTCGTGCGCGACATGGTTACCGGAAAGATCTCATCCCACCTGGGCGACGCCGTGGTGCTGGGAACCGGTGGATACTCCAACGTCTTCTATCTCTCGACCAACGCCAAAGGCTCCAACGCCACCGCCATCTGGCGGGCACACAAGCGCGGTGCTGCCTTTGCAAATCCTTGCTTCACCCAGATCCACCCGACCTGCATTCCGGTGAGCGGCGAGTACCAGTCGAAGCTCACCCTGATGAGCGAGTCCCTCCGGAACGACGGCCGGGTCTGGGTCCCGAAAAACCAGGGCGACAAGCGCCGTCCCGACCAGATCCCCGAGGGTGAGCGGGACTACTACCTCGAGCGGAAATACCCGAGCTTCGGCAATCTGGCACCCCGGGACATTGCCTCCCGCGCCGCGAAGGAAGCCTGCGACCAGGGCCTCGGCGTGGGTGAGGGTGGTCTTGGCGTCTACCTCGACTTTGCCGACGCCATCAAGCGGCTGGGCGAGCAAACGATCCGGGACCGGTATGGCAACCTGTTCGAGATGTACCAACGGATTACCGACGAAAACCCGTTCGAAGCCCCGATGCGGATCTACCCCGCCGTCCACTACACCATGGGCGGGCTCTGGGTGGACTACAACCTGATGAGCACGATCCCCGGGCTGCACGTCGTCGGTGAAGCCAACTTCTCCGACCACGGGGCCAACCGGCTCGGCGCCAGCGCGCTGATGCAGGGACTGGCCGACGGGTACTTCGTCCTGCCGGCCACGATCGGTGACTACCTGGCGTCGGCCAAGCCGGCCAAGATCGATACCGGCCATCCCGAGGTCCGCCGGGCCGAACATGAGGTGGCGGAGTACACAAGAAAGCTTCTCACGATCAACGGCAAGCGCACCGTTGACTCGTTCCACCGTGAGCTGGGCAAGATCATGTGGGACTACTGTGGCATGGCCCGGAATGCGATCGGTCTTCGCAAGGCGCTCAAGCTGATCCCCGAGCTCAGGGCCGAGTTCTGGCGCAACGTGAACGTCCCGGGCAGCGACACCGAGTTGAATCAGGCGCTGGAGAAGGCCGGCAGAGTGGCAGACTTCCTGGAGCTGGGAGAGCTGATGTGCCTGGACGCGCTCCACCGGGAGGAGTCGTGCGGCGGCCACTTCAGGGAAGAGTATCAGACCGAAGACGGCGAAGCGCTTCGTAACGACGAGCTCTTTGCCTACGTCGCAGCCTGGGAGTATCTCGAGCCGAACAAGCCCGAGCGAATGCTCCGGGAGCCCCTGGGCTTCGAGTACGTGCATCTGGCGCAGAGGAGCTACAAATGAATCTCACACTCCGCGTCTGGCGCCAGGCTGGACCGGCCGCACCAGGCCGGCTGGTCGAATACGATGCCCGCGACATCAGCCCCGACATGTCGTTTCTCGAGATGCTCGACGTGATCAACGAGCAGCTGATGCAGCGCGGAGAGATCCCTATCGCGTTCGATCACGACTGCCGGGAGGGGATCTGCGGCGCCTGCGGCCTCATGATCAACGGAGTGGCCCACGGCCCGATGCGCGGAACCGCCACCTGCCAGTTGCATATGCGAAGCTTCAAGGACGGCGACACCATTAACGTCGAGCCCTGGCGGGCCAGGGCCTTCCCCATAATTAGGGACCTGGTGGTCGACCGCGGTGCGCTCGACCGCATCATCCAGGCCGGAGGCTACATCACCGCGGCCACCGGCGGGGCACAGGACGCCAACACGATCCTGATTCCGAAGGAGACAGTGGACACCGCCATGGACGCGGCCCAGTGCATCGGCTGCGGCGCCTGCGTGGCTGCCTGCCCCAACGGGTCGGCATCCCTCTTCACGGCGTCCAAGCTGAGCCACCTGGGGCTCCTGCCCCAGGGGCAGCGGGAGCGGTACCGGCGTGCGCTTCGAATGGTGGCGCGGATGGACATCGAGCACTTCGGGGGCTGCACCCTGTACGGCGAATGTCAGGAGGCCTGCCCCAAGGAGATCAGCATCGACACCATCACCCGCATGAACCGCGACTTCCTCAAGGCCAGCCTCTCCGAAGGGCGCGGAGCCGTAGCCAAGGGCGACTGAGTGCTTCAGCGGCTGTGCGC
>JALYPB010000219.1 GCA_030856585.1 Gemmatimonadota bacterium
GACCGGGCAGCATCTGCACCACCCGGGTTGTTACCGGGGTAGGGGTGCCCCAGGTTACCGCCATCCTCGATTCCCTGCGCGGCGCCGACGATGTGCCAATCATCGCCGATGGCGGCGTCAAATACTCTGGCGACGTAGTCAAGGCGCTCGCTTCAGGGGCATCCTCCGTCATGATGGGCTCCATGCTGGCCGGCACCGAGGAGAGCCCGGGCGAGTCGGTCCTGGCCGAGGGGCGCCGATTCAAGATGATCCGCGGCATGGGTAGCCTCTCCGCAATGCAGGACGGGTCCGCCGATCGATATTTCCAGGAAGGCGAGATGGCCGCATCCAAGATGGTGCCCGAGGGTATCGAAGGGCGGGTGCCGTACAAGGGCCCGGTGTCGGACGTCCTTTACCAGATGGTGGGCGGTCTGCGCAGCGGCATGGGTTACTGCGGCGTGAGTACCATCCCGCAGCTTCAGTGCGACGTCGAAATGATTCAGATCACCACGGCCGGTCTGCGGGAGTCGCACCCGCATGACGTGACGATCACGCGAGAAGCTCCGAACTACAGCGCCTGAAAAATCGATTCCCGCTGCACCCTGCTCGACGCATCATCAACCCGAGGTGACCGTCGTATGAATTTATGGGCCACCAAGTCCATAGCTGAACTCCGTGCCGAAGCAGAAGCCACCGGGGAGGGCTCGCTGCATCGTGCACTCGGCGCGCTCAACCTCACCATGCTGGGTATCGGTGCCATCATCGGGGCCGGAATCTTCGTGCTGACCGGTATTGCTGCCGCATTGCACGCGGGCCCCGGGGTGATGATCTCCTTCATCGTCGCCGCGATCGCCTGCGGGCTGGCGGGGCTCTGCTATGCCGAGATGGCCAGCACCGTCCCCGTGGCGGGGAGCGCCTACACCTATTCCTATGCCACCATGGGTGAGTTCGTCGCCTGGATCATCGGATGGGACCTGGTGCTGGAATACGCCATGGGCGCGGCTACGGTGGGGGTGGGCTGGTCGGGTTACTTGGTGAGCCTGCTCGATTACTTCGGACTGCATCTTCCAACCGCGATCACCTCGGCTCCGCTCCGCTGGTGCAGCGCGCCTGATGTGACCAACGGCGTTGCTACCTGCGTGCAGGAGGGCTGGAACAAGACCGGCTCCCTGTTCAACCTGCCGGCGGCGTTCATCGTGCTCGTTGCTACCACCATTCTCGTGGTCGGCATCAAGGAATCGGCCAAGGTCAACAACCTGATTGTGGTCCTAAAGCTGGCCGTGGTGCTGCTCTTCATCATATTTGGGTTGCAGTACGTGAACCCGGACAACTGGAAGCCGTTCATCCCCCCGAACACCGGCACCTTCGGCGAGTTCGGCTGGAGCGGCGTGTTCCGGGGCGCGGGCCTGATCTTTTTCGCCTACATCGGTTTCGATGCGGTAAGCACCGCGGCGCAGGAGGCCAAGAACCCGCAGCGCGACATGCCAATCGGTATTCTGGGGTCGCTGATCGTCTGTACGATTCTGTACGTGCTGGTGGCGCTCACCCTCGCCGGCCTGGTCCATTACTCCGAGCTCAACGTGGCCCATCCGGTGGCCTACGCGGTCGAGCGGATCAGCCAGCTTTCGTGGCTCCGGCCCCTGATAACGCTCGGCGCCGTTCTGGGGCTCGGCTCGGTGGTCCTGGTAATGCTCCTGGGGCAGTCCCGGGTGTTCTACGCCATGTCGCGGGATGGTTTGATCGGCCCCTGGGCCGGCAAGGTCCACCCCCGCTATCGCACTCCCCACCTCTCGACCATCTACGTTGGCATTATCGTCGCGTTCATCACCGCCACCTTTCCCATCCAGATTCTGGGCGAGCTGGTCAATATCGGTACGCTGCTGGCCTTCGTCCTGGTCTGCATCGGTGTCTGGGTGCTCCGCCGGAAGCGGCCCGACCTCGACCGGCCGTTCAAGACGCCGCTGGTGCCGCTGGTGCCGATTCTCGGGGTGCTCTCCTGCCTCGGCCTGATGGCGACGCTTCCTGGCGACACCTGGCTCCGGCTCCTGATATGGCTGGCCATCGGTCTCGCGATCTACTTCGGTTACGGGGCAAAGCACAGCCGGCTCCAGCGGGAGCGCGAAGGGGTGTCCTTCCGGGGGAAGCCGCTCTGACGAGCTGAGTAGTGTAGGGAACGTTCACCTCTGACCCCCTACCTGTGAGGGCCGCAGATGGATCTGTTCCGGCGTAAGAGTGTCACGGCGCTGCAGGCCGAAGCCGCCGCAGACCACAGTCTCAAGCGCGCCCTCGGGCCGCTTAACCTCACCGCGCTCGGTATCGGCGCCATCATCGGTACCGGCATCTTCGTGCTCACCGGAACCGTGGCCGCCCAGAATGCCGGTCCCGCCGTCATTCTGTCGTTCGTGCTCGCGGGAGTCGCGTCAGTATTCGCGGCGCTGTGCTACAGCGAATTCGCTTCGCTCGTTCCCATGGCCGGTAGCGCGTACACGTACAGCTACGCGACGCTCGGCGAATTCGTCGCCTGGATCATCGGCTGGGACCTGGTGCTGGAGTATGCCCTGAGCGCCACGACCGTGGCCATCGGCTGGTCAGGGTACATGGCGTCCTTCCTCAAGGATCTCGGCATCCACATCCCGGCCCAGTTTCAGGCCGCGCGGGGAACGGTGGTGACCCTGGCCGACGGATCGACCGAGGTGGCCCTGTTCAATCTCCCTGCCGTTCTCATTATCGCCATCGTCACCACCTTGCTGGTGGTGGGCATCAAGGAGTCGGCCACGGTCAACAACGTGATCGTGGTCATCAAGCTTGCCGTGGTGATTCTCTTCATAGTGTTGGCCGCTCCGCACGTGAACCCCGATAACTGGCACCCCTTCATCCCGCCCAACACGGGAGACCGGGAACACTTCGGCTTCAGCGGCGTGGTGGCCGGCGCGGCAATCGTCTTCTTTGCATACATCGGCTTCGACGCGGTCAGCACCGCTGCACAGGAGGCCAAGAATCCGCAGCGCGACATGCCCATCGGTATTCTGGGATCGCTGGTCATCTGTACCGTGCTGTACGTCGTAGTGGCCGCCATTGCCACCGGCGTGGTCCCCTACGCCCAGCTGGACGTGCCCGATCCTATCGCCAAGGTGGCGGACCATGCCGGACTCGGAATCTTCGCGAGTCTGATCAAAATGGGGGCAATCGCCGGGCTCAGCTCGGTCATCCTGGTGCAGCTGATGGGGCAGTCCCGCGTGTTCTACAGCATGTCCCGGGACGGATTGCTGCCAGCCTTTGTTCAGAAGATCCACCCCCGCTTTCGCACTCCCTACATCACCTCGATCGTCACCGGTCTGGCCGTGGCTATCCCCGCAGCCATACTGCCGGTGCGCGACGCGGCCAAGCTGGTCTCGATCGGGACGCTGCTGGCTTTCGTCATCGTGTGCATGGGAGTCCTCGTGTTGCGAATCCGGGAGCCAAACCTGCACCGCCCGTTCAAGACTCCCTTCGTGTGGTTTGTCGCACCCATGGGGGCGCTCTCCGCCGCCTACCTGATGTTTTATCTCGACATCGAGACCTGGGTCCGGCTCCTGCTCTGGCTGGCGGTCGGCCTGGCCATCTATTTCCTGTATGGCCGCAAGCACTCAAGGCTTGCTGCTAGCAGGGAGAACTAGGTTCTCACCACCGGGGTGCAGGGCGGTTAGTATTTGGAGATGTCCTTTGCCCTGCCCCCAGAGAAGGCCGTCCTGGCCCGGGAGTTCGCCGCCGCCCTGAAGCCGGGGCAGCGGGTATGCATCACCACCCACGTCAACCCTGACGGCGATGGGATCGGCAGCGAGGTCGGCCTGGTGCACCTGCTTCGGGCCCAGGGCATCAACGCCATCATCACCAATCCGAGCCCCACCCCGCCCCGCTTCAGCTTCCTCGTCAGTGATTTGCCGGGAGTCGACCGCTCGGGCGAGGCGGTGAAGGAGCTTCGCCGCGCCGACCTCATCGTCGTGCTCGACATCTCGGACCTCACCCGGCTCGGTATGCTCATCGAGACGGTGCGGGAGCGGGGAGTGCCGGTGGCCTGCGTGGACCATCACGTGAGCGTCGGGCTCTTGCCTCCGGGTCCCCGCTACCTGGATCCCAATGCTGCCGCCACCCGCGAGCTCGTCTTCGAGCTCGCCATGGGAAACGGCTGGCCGATTACTCAAGCCGCGGCCCGGGCGCTGTACGTCGCCATCCTGACCGACACCGGCGGATTTCGGTTCAGCAACACTCGTCCCAACACCCTGCGAGTGGCGGCGGATCTGCTCGAGGCCGGTGTAGACCCCGAGCAGATCTATCTGGAGGTGTACGCCCGCGCTCCCGAGGGACGCCCGCGTCTGTTCGCCGAAGCGCTCCAGACCCTGGTAGTGGAGCATGAGTATGGGTTGGCCTGGGTCACCGTGCCGCCAGGTGCTATCGAGCGCCTCGGCGTGTCCTCGGATGATCTCGATGGGGTAGTCGAGTTCCCCCGCTCGATCGAGGGCGTCCGAATGGCCCTGTTGTTCAGGGAGATTTCCCAGGGGAGGGTGAAGGTGTCGCTCCGGTCGGTCGGCGACGTGGATGTCGCGGCCTTTGCCAAGCCGTACGGCGGAGGGGGCCACACCAAGGCGGCAGGGTTGTCGCTGACCGGCTCGCTCGCCGAGGTGCAGGCCACGGTGCTGAAGGCCGCCCGGGAGTACCTGGGGGGGAATGGAGTCGGGAGTCAGGAGTCAGGAGTCATGAGCTAGATTGGCCTGCTGTGCTGGTTCGCTGTTCCAGACTCCAGACTCCCGACGAGCGTTTATATTCCGACCATCGAACTAGGAATTCCTCGACTGGCGGCCATGGACACTATCGACCGGATCGAACGCACCCTCGACACTCTGCGCCCCTATATCGCCTCCCACAAAGGGCACGTCGAGGTGGTGGATTTCGATGAGCAGGACGGCACCCTCCTGCTGCGCCTGGGGGGGACCTGTCACGGCTGCGCGGCTTCCTCGATTACCCTGAAGCAGGGTATCGAGAGCCGGTTGCGGGAGATGGTTCCAGAAGTGAAACAGGTTCAGGCGGTCTAGTGCCCTTGACCGAATCGCTCGAAGCTCGTGTTACGGCGGCCCTGGCCCGCATCCAGAACCCCAGGCTGGAGAACGATCTTCTCTCCGCGGGGATGATCCGCGACCTGCAGGTCACTGAGGCAGGCAAGGTCAGCTTCACCTTTCTGCTCGCCCCCGAAGACCCCGCAACGCTGGTGCGGTCCGCCCGGGCAGCGGTGGCGGCGGTGGAAGGGGTGCGGAAGGAAGAGATCAAGATCAACGTCACCAATCCGGCCGGCCCCGCCACAGCGACGCACGGGCCCCCCAC
>JALYPB010000239.1 GCA_030856585.1 Gemmatimonadota bacterium
CCAATGCCGGTGCACCTTTCGGTTACCCGCAGCGATGGACAGGTGCAGGAGCTCACCGTTCCGGTGAGCGCATGGCTCGGGGGCGAGCACCGGCGAACCCTGCGTATCGCGCGGGAGCCGGGAATCAAGAGCATCGAGATCGACCCCACGAGGGATTTCCCCGATGTCGACCGAAGCAATCAGGCGTGGCCCCGCTAACTTAGATGCATGCCTCGCGTTCTAATTGTAGCCAACCGCCTCCCCATCACCGTTCGGGCAACCGACACGGGAGTAGAGGTCCAGAAGAGCTCGGGTGGGCTGGCCACCGGGCTCCTCCGGCCCCACGAGCAATCGGGTGGTCTCTGGATCGGCTGGTCAGGCGCACCTGAGGAGCTGACACCGGCCCAGCAGTCCCAGCTCGACGAGCAGCTTGCCGCCATGCGCCTGGTGGCGGTTCCCCTGACTGCCGATCAGGTCACCCGCTATTACGAGGGCTTCTCCAACGGAGTCCTCTGGCCCCTCTTCCACTATCTACTCGATCAGGTGCCGCTTCACGTGCGCGACTGGGATGCGTACGTCGAGGTCAACGAGCGCTTCGCGGATATCGTCGCGGAGCAGTACGAGGCAGGTGACCTCATCTGGGTGCACGATTACCAGCTATTCCTGGTACCGGGGCTCCTGCGTCAGCGCTTGCCGGATGCGCGAATTGGCTTCTTCCTGCACATCCCCTTTCCCTCCGAGGAGCTCTTCCGCACCCTGCCGGAGCGGGACCGCATGCTTCGTGGACTGATGGGTGCCGATCTGATCGGCTTCCACACGCCGGCATATCTGCGTCACTTCGCTGCGTCGCTCACCCAGCTGGGGCTCACGGTCGACATCGACCGGGTCCAGCTTACCGACCGGGAAGTGCGGCTGGGCGTGTTCCCCATGGGGATCGACGCCGAGTTCTTTCGTACCCTTGCGGACGATCCAGCCGTGCTGGCGGAAGTGAAGACTCTCAGGGGCGACGAGAGTGTCCGGCTCCTGGTAGGAGTCGACCGGCTGGACTACACCAAGGGAATTCCTCGCCGGCTGCTGTCGTACGAGAAGATGCTGCAGACTCACCCAGAGCTGCGTGAACGGGTGCGGCTGGTGCAGGTGGCGGTGCCGTCTCGCACCGGAGTGGGGGCGTATCAGGACTTCCGGGCGCTGGTGGAGGGACTGGTCGGCAGAATCAATGGCGACTTCGCTACTCCGAACTGGGTGCCGGTGCACTACATCTATCGTTCCCTATCGGAGCCGGAGCTGGTGGCATTGTATCGGGCGGCCGATGTCATGCTGGTCACCCCACTCCGCGACGGCATGAACCTGGTGGCCAAGGAGTTCGTCGCCTCACGCACCGACGGGGACGGGGTCCTGGTCCTGAGTGAGTTTGCCGGCGCCTCCTGGGAGCTGCCCGAGGCGGTGCAGGTGAACCCCTACGACGTGGATGGCATGGCCGAGGCGTGCTATCGAGCGCTGATGATGGAACCAGAGGAGCGCCGGACTCGGCTGGCCCCGCTCCGGGTGCGGGTGGACACCTACGACGTGCATCGCTGGGCGGCCACCTTCCTGGAACAGCTGGAGGCGATCACCAGCTCCATCCGGACTCCCGCGGGCTCGGGCGCTGCGCGGCAGGCCCTTCTGGAGCGTCAGCGAGAGACGGAAGACCTGCTGGTTTTTCTGGATTACGATGGCACGCTGGTCCCCTACACGGCGACGCCTGAGCTCGCGAGGCCGGACGCTGGCCTCATTGAGCTGCTGGAAGAACTGGCCAGCCGTCCGAGAACCGAGCTGCACGTGGTCAGCGGCCGGGCTCGTGAGGCGCTGGAACGCTGGCTCGGGGCGCTGCCGATATCGCTGCACGCCGAGCACGGGTTTTGGTCACGGCCTCCGGGCGAATCGGAATGGATCCCCGCAGCAGAGGTCACCGGCGAATGGCGGGAACCGGCGCTGGCCATCCTCCGGGATATCACCGCCCGCACCCCCGGATCGCTGATCGAGGTAAAGTCGGTGGCGCTGGCCTGGCACTATCGTATGGCGGACCAGGAGGCCGGGGCCCGGCGAGCGAATGAAGTCCGCCTGCACCTTTCCCAGCTGCTGAGTAACCAGCCGGTGGAGATCCTGGCCGGCCACAAGGTCCTCGAGATTCGCCCTCACGGCGTTCACAAGGGTCGTATCGTGCCGCCGCTGTCCCCCGAGAGGCTGGCGGCCACCACCGTGCTTGCGATCGGCGACGATCGTACCGATGAAGACCTCTTCGCGGCTTTGCCCTCCGAGGCCGTCACGGTCCGGGTGGGTCCTGGTCCCACCCGGGCGCGCTTCCGTGTCGACGGCGTTGTGGCGGTGAGGGCGTTGCTGCGGTCGCTGGTCGAGGCCGAGGTCCCCCGATAAGGGCGCACCAGCCACCGGGGCTCGCGGTGCTGTTCTTCACCGAGCTCTGGGAACGTTTCGCGTACTACGGGATGCGCGGCCTGCTCATCCTGTACCTCATCGACACCACAACCGGCGGACACGGCTGGACCCAGGAGGGCGCGAGCCGCCTCTATGGGTGGTTCACCGGATTGGTCTACCTCACTCCGGTGCTGGGTGGCTGGCTAGCCGATCGATATCTGGGAACCAGACGCGCGCTCGCAATCGGCGGCCTGGTGCTGTCAGCCGGATACTTTACGCTCGCACTCGGCCGCAACTGGTCCTTCTTCACCGGGCTGGGGCTGATCGTGCTGGGCGCCGGGTTCTTCAAGCCAAACGGCTATACCATGGTTGGTCAGCTCTATGGGGCGGCCGATCCACGACGGGATCCCGGCTTTACCATCTACTATATGGCGATCAACCTGGGCGCCTTGTTCGGTCCCCTCGTCTGTGCCTGGCTGGCCGCAGATCCCCGTTACGGGTGGTCGTACGGGTTTGCCGCTTCAGGGACGGCGATGCTGACCGGCCTGGTGTTCTACCTGTGGGCCCGGAGGTTTCGGCTGCAGGGTATCGGCCTTCCGCCGGCGAGACAAACCGAGCTGGGGCGCCACGTGGCTCCGCTGACTCCCGGGGAGCGAGGGCGGATTCTGGCGGTGGCCATCATTACCGTGTTCGTGATTTTCTTCTGGCTGGCCTTCGAGCAGGTGGGCTCGTCGCTCAACGTGTTCGCCGCCCACAGGACCGACCGGCTACTCGGCGGCTGGTTGGGTTGGGTTTTGCCAGGCCGGGAAATTCCAGCCGCCTGGTTTCAGGCGATCAGTCCCTTCTTCGTACTGCTGCTGGCCCCACTGATGGCCGGGCTCTGGCGGCGGCTGGGCACCCGGGCACCGAACACGCCCGGGAAGATGGCGCTGGGGCTGATCCTCCTGGGTCTCGCGTATGTGGTGATGGTGATGGGTGCCACTCACGGTCAGGGCGGAGCCCTCACCAGCCCCTGGTTCCTGGTGGCGTTCTACTTCGTCTTCAGCTGCGGCGAGGTCTGCTTCCTGCCGGTGGGAATCTCATTCGTAAGCCAGACCGCGCCAACCAGGCTCGCATCGATGCTGATGGGAGTCTGGCTTACGGCCAATTTCTTTGCGAGCCTGATTGGTGGTTACGTGGCCGGGATGGTCCAGCGAATCGAGCGGGGCGAGATCTTTACTGTGCTGGGCGGCCAGGCAGACTTCTTCTTGATCTTCGTCGTATTGTGTCTGCTGGCCGGCTGCCTGCTCGGGCTCCTGGTTCCCACCTTGAGACGACTGATGGGAGATCAGGGCTCACGTATGGCTGAAGTCCGATAGGGCCTACCGGGGAGGAACCGAGGCGGGGTCGATGTGTCTCAGCGCGCGCCGGGCGGAGGCAGCGATCTCGTCGTTGATCTCCTCATCCACCATGATCACCAGACGAGGCACCGCAGCTTTGGCCGCCGGACCGATTTCCAGTAAGGCTATCGTGACCGGGAACCGGACGGCGGCTATCGGATCGTCGAGCGCTACGATCAGGGCCGGCACGGCGGCGGCGGCGGCGGGCCCCATGCCCGCGATCTCGTATGCCGCCGCGTTCCGGGTCTGGGGCGCCAACCCCTTGAGGTCGGCGATCCACTCGCTCAGGGTCCGCCCGTCGGAAACGGGCTCCTGAACCTTGGCCTGCTTGGTTTGGCCGTAGGCGGCGGTGGTCAGTAGCAGCATCACTCCAAGGCATCCCAGCAGTCGTTGCAGCATTGCTCTTCTCCCTGCGTCGTTGGCAATTCCCGCGAATCGGCGGGCCCATTGGAATATAGGTGGACGATGCAACCGAAACCGGCGGCTGCCGGAAACCGTACCGTGTAAGAGCCCATGCTTCTCGCCTTCCTTCTCCTGCTGTATTCCGGCCTCATCGACCCGCCGACCAGGTATGACGGCCGGGCAGGCAGGCTGGCCGTACAGGTCCCACGCCTGGAGGTCGAGCCGGCAATCGACGGGAAGCTCGACGAGCCAGTCTGGGGAGAGGCGGCGCTACTCACCGGCTTCTCCCAGTTCTCTCCCGCCGATGGAGTACCGGCCGCCGATTCGACCGAGATACTGGTCTGGTACTCCCCCACCGCCATCCTGTTCGGCATTCGGGCCTTCGAGGCCCACGGTGCGGTCCACGCCACCCTGGCCGACCGCGATCGTATTGCATCCGACGATCATGTCCAGATCATGCTGAGCACCTTCGATGACGGGCGCCAGGCGAGCGTCTTTGCGGTCAATCCGTTCGGGGTGCAATCGGACGGGGCGCTGGTCGAGACCGGCTCCACCAGCGGCAACGGATTCAACAACAATGTGGTCAGACGGGAGAAGGCCGATCTCAGCCCCGACTTCGTCTTCGCGTCGAAGGGCCGGGTGACCGAGTACGGTTACGAGGTGGAGGTCCGGATCCCGTTCAAGAGTCTTCGCTTTCAGCCAAAGGCCGAGCAGAGCTGGGGCATGAACATCGTACGTCTGGTGCAGCACTCGGGACACGAGGACTCCTGGGCTCCCGCCAAGCGCGCCAGCGCGTCGTTCCTGGCGCAGTCCGGCCGGCTGGTCGGGCTCAAGGACCTGCGCCGGGGCGTGGTTCTCGACATCACCCCATCGATCACATCCAGGAGCACCGGAACGCGGGCAATCGGCGGCTGGGACTACGCCGGAGGAAGCCCTGAGCTCGGAGGCACGGTCCGCTGGGGCATCACCAACAACCTGACGTTGAACGGCACCGGCAATCCCGACTTCTCCCAGGTCGAGTCCGACGTCCAGGAGTTTGCCTTCGACCCCAGGCAGGAAATCTTCTTCTCCGAGAAGCGGCCCTTCTTTCTCGATGGGGTCGAGCAGTTCAACACGCCCAATCTGTTGATCTACGCCCGCCGGATCGTCCAGCCGGTAGCAGCCGCCAAGCTTACCGGCAAGGCGTTCGGTACCGATCTGGCGCTTCTCACCGCAGTGGACGACCGCGCCGGCTCGGCCACCGGCGAAGACCACCCGGTTTATAACCTGCTACGGGTCCAGCGCGATATCGGATCTCAGTCACGGCTCGGTCTGGTCTACACCGACAAGATCGATGGCGACAACTACAACCGGGTGGCCGGCGCCGACGCGCGCCTCGTGTTTGGCGCCGTGTACAGTGCGCAGCTGCAGCTGGCCGGAAGCCGCACGCGCACCACCCACCACGGCTCCCCTATGGCAGGCGAGGTTTGCGGCAAACGGCCGCACCTTCGGGTTGCGCTACATCATCACCGGCATCGACGAGGACTTTCGGGCTCGAAGCGGATTCATCTCGCGGCCCGGGATCGCCCACGCCACCCTGAACCACCGGGTCACCGCCTACGGAAAGAAGGGCGGATTGGTCGAAAGCCTCACCGGAGACGTGACACTCGACGGCACCTGGCAGTACGACCGGTTCGTTCACGGGGAAGGCATCCAGGATCAGAAGCTGCACTTCAATGCCAACACCACGCTGCGCGGAGGGTGGCAGGTCGGTGGGTCGGTTCTGGTGGAGTCCTTCGGTTATCCGGAAGACGTGTATTCGGACTACGCCATCGAGCTGCCCCGGAGCGGCGGGGCCGGTGCCGACACGGTGTCTTTCACCGGCACGCCGACGATTCCCAACCTCGATTACGTGCTCTCGCTGGATACGCCGGAGTTCTCCCACTTTTCTGGTAACGTGTTCGTGCTCTGGGGCAGGGACGAGAACTTCTTCGAGTGGGCCAGCGCCGATATCGTGATCGCGAACCTGACGCTGGATTGGCGGCCTACCGACAAGCTCAGGTTGGAGGGGATCTACAAGCTTCAAAGTGTGGCGCGCCGCACCGATGGAAGGACGGTAAACGTGCAACGCAGTCCCCGGCTCAAGCTAGAGTACCAGCTTGCACGGCCGATCTTCCTGCGCCTCGTGGGGGAATACACCACCGAGCGCCAGGCGGCCCTTCGAGACGACACCCGCACCGGCGCTCCGATTCTCATCTTCGATGCTGCCGCCGGCACTTATGTGCGGGCCGAGGCGTTTGGTCGGCGCTCGTTCCGCGGTGATTTCCTGTTTTCCTACCAGCCCACCCCGGGCACGGTGCTCTTTGCCGGCTACGGCAGCACCCTGCGGGACCCAACCGAGCTCGGCCGAGCCAGTCTGCGGCGGTCAGCGGCCGGGTTCTTCCTCAAGCTGAGCTATCTGTTTCAAATGTGAGGGAGGTAGGAGCTAGGAGCTAGGAGCTAGGAGCTAGGAGCTCATCCGCAAGGCCTCCCAATTCCCAGCTCCCAGCCCCCAGCTCCGAGCTCCCAGCTAATCACATTGACATTCCGACTAATCCAGTCGTAAATATCGAACGACGACAACTGGAGAACGTGGTATGTCCCAGACGCAATCACTCCCGGCGGTCACGCCGATCGAACAGCGTGGCTACGCCCACCCCGAAGTGCTCGTGTCCACCGACTGGGTCGCACAGCACCTGGACGACCCCAAGGTCAGGCTGGTCGAATCCAATGAAGACCTGCTGCTCTACGAGACCGGTCACATCCCCGGAGCCGTCAAGGTCGACTGGACCAACGATCTGAACGATCAGGTGGTCCGCGATTACATAGACCGGGACCAGCTGCAGCACCTGCTCCGCTCCAAGGGGATCAATAAGGACACCACGATCGTCTTCTATGGCGACAAGAACAATTGGTGGGCCACCTACGCGCTCTGGGTACTACAGCTTTTTTCCGTGAAGAACGTAAAGGTGATGGATGGCGGCCGGCTCCGCTGGGTGGATGAGGGCCGGCCTCTTACCACCGACGTGCCCCGATATAAGGAAGGGAACATCACGGTCGGTGACCGGGACGACGCCCGGATCCGGGCCTTCCGGGATGACGTGCTGGATCACCTGAAGAAGAAGGGCCAGCTGGTAGACGTCAGGAGCCCGGAGGAGTTCCGGGGCGAGAAGACCCACATGCCGGAGTATCCGCAGGAGGGTTGCCTTCGAGGTGGCCACATCCCCGGGGCGAAGAGCATTCCGTGGGCCAAGGCGATCGATCCCGAGACCCACACCTTCCGCCCCGCAAGCGACCTCAGGAAGCTCTATGAGCAGGACAACAACCTTCGGCCGAACGCGGATACGATAGCGTACTGCCGGATCGGCGAGCGATCCTCACATACCTGGTTCGCGTTGACCTACCTGCTCGGCTTCGAGAACGTTCGGAACTACGATGGGTCGTGGACCGAGTGGGGGAATGCGGTGCGGTTGCCGGTTGAGAAGGGAGCTGGGAGCTAGGAGCTGGGCATTTGACTCCTGACTCCTGACTCCCAGCTCTCACCGGTCTGGCGGCGAGGTCCAGCAGCGGATTCATTTATACCATGACCATTGCCGATCTCCGCCGCGAGTACGCTCGGGCCCGCCTCGACGAGGGGCAGGTAAGCGCCGATCCTCTGGCCGAGTTCGGCCGGTGGTTTACCCAGGCTCAGGAAGCGCAGGTGCTGGAGCCGAACGCGATGACACTGGCGACCGCTACTCGGGACGGCATACCCTCAGCGCGGGTCGTCCTGCTCAAGGGATACGACGAGCGCGGCTTCGTGTTCTTTACCGATTATCGCAGCCAGAAGGGAACCGAGCTGGAGCAGAATCCGCAGGCGTCACTGGTCTTCTTCTGGCCCGAGCTGGAGCGGCAGGTCCGCATCTCGGGGCCGGTAAGCGTGGTTTCCCGGGATGAGTCGGAGGCCTACTTCCAGACTCGCCCTCGCCCGAGCCAACTGAGTACCTGGGTTTCGAGTCAGAGCCAGGTGATCGCCGGCCGGAAGCTCCTGGAGGACGGGGTAAAGAAGGTCGAGGGCCGATTCCCCGGCCAGGTGCCCCTCCCTCCGCATTGGGGTGGATTCAGGGTTACCCCCGAAACGGTTGAGTTCTGGCAGGGCCGCGAGAGCCGGCTGCACGACCGGCTACGCTACCTGCGAAAGAAAGGCGGCGGCTGGCAGGTGGAGCGGTTATCTCCGTGAGTGGGTGCTATGGGCTGTGTGCTATGGGCTATGAGCTATTCCGTTCAAGGAGTAGCCTGTAGCCCATAGCGCCTGGCTAGTTAGAAGTTCGCCGTGATCCCTCCCAGCACCCGCCGCCCGATCACCGAACCCCCATACAGCTGGAACCGCTTCTGATCGAGGAGGTTGGTGGCGGTGCCATGGATCCGGAAATTGTTGTTGACCCGGAATCCCGCGCTCAAGTTCACGAATTCACTGGCCGGGACGTAGCCGTTGAAGATACCGGCGGCCCATTGATACCCGTCCACCAGCCGCAGTGAAACGTTGCCGTCGAACCGCTCACTGGCATACGACACCGCGAAGTTGGCTTTCTTGCTCGGCGTGTTGGGCTGGAGCTGGTCACCCGCCTGCTGAGACTTTACCTCGAAGTCAAAACCGGTAAACGAGACGTCAGTCCTGAGCTCCGGTGTGAACTGATAGCCGACGCCGAGCTCGATGCCCCGCTCGGTCACCTTTCCGGAGTTGGTGTACGACAGGACGATTGCCCGGCTGCCATCGGGGAGCGTGGCGAGCGCGTTGGCCCCCTGAATGGTGGTTCCCGCCGCGACCGCGGCATATCCACCCTGTAGCGTCGGGATCGGCGCCCGAAGAGCAGCGGCCTGAGCCGGACTGATCTGGCCACCGGCCTCCAGCTGATTGATTCGCGTCGCTAGTGCTGCCAGGTCAGCGGGAACGTTCAGCCCGCCGTCGGTAAGGGAGAAGCTGGGATACGCCGGATTGACGCCGGGCAGCAGGTCGGTGACGAAGTCCTTCAGGTCATTGATGTAAAAGTCGGCCGTGACGTAGAGGTCGTTGGTCAGGCTTCCCTTATATCCCAGCTCCCAACCCAGCACCTTCTCGACCTTCAGCTCGGAATTGCCCAGGGCCAGTGCCTGAGTCTGCTGCGAGAAGTCCCAGGGCAGCGTGGTGTGAAGTGTCAGGCCCGCCAGCGCGGCCGGCGGGAGACTCGCCTGCACCTGGGTGTAGTACTGCTGAATGCCGTTCTCGACCGTGAAGGGTCCGGCTGTAGGTGCGGCCACCGGAACCTGGAGATAGAACTCGGAGTAGTTCGGCGTCTGAAACGCGCTGTTGACCGAGAACCTGAAGGAGTGGCTCTCGTTGGGGCTGAACACCAGGGCGCCCTTGGGAGAGAACTGGGTCTTGAAGAGGGTGCCGTCGTCCACCCGGCCTGCGCCCACCACCCGGAGCTGCGGGATCAGCTTGTATTCGAGCTGGCCATAGGCTGAGTAATAGTCGTCGCTCCGGTCGTCGTTGACCAGGTTCATCAAGGTGCCGGAGGTGTTGACCTGAGTGTTTCGGTAAGAGGCGCCGTACACGATGCGGCCGCGATCGGCCTGGAAGTTCCAGTTCTGCTGCCCCTCGATGTGGAAGATGTCCGACCGCTCTTCCAGTGGCAGGCCGGACACCAGGGAGTACTGGGGGTCGATCGAGGTGCGGCTGTTCCAGAACCCGAAGATGTTGTAGCGGTCATGGGCCAGGGCTACGCGGGCGTACGGCTTCATCGCCTTGAGCACCTGTACCCGGCCGATGCCGGTCACGAAGACCTCGTTCTCGACCTGGGCGCCGCCACCATCGGCGGAGAGCACTCCGCCGTTGTTCATGTAGTAGTCGAGCCGGGCCGAGCCGTAGGCGTTCTGTAGGGG
>JALYPB010000245.1 GCA_030856585.1 Gemmatimonadota bacterium
CCTACTGCCTGCTCGTCCGCCGCGGAGGCGACCTCACCCACCAGGACCGACGTCTTGCTGATGGAGGCCATGATTCCGGCGAGCACCGTCTCCATCAGGGAAACCGCCTTCTGGGTTTCGCCCTGGACCGTCCCGATCACGCCCCCGATCTCCTGGGTGGCCTGCATCGAGCGCTCGGCCAGCCGCCGCACCTCGTCCGCCACGACCGCGAAGCCCTTCCCCGCATCACCGGCGCGGGCGGCCTCGATTGCCGCGTTGAGCGCCAGCAGGCTGGTCTGGTCCGCGATGCCCTCGATGACCTTGACGATCTTCCCGATCTCCTCGGAGCGATCCCCGATCGAGTTGATTGACTCCTGTAGCCGCTCGCCTTGCTTGCGGGTATCGATAACCGACTGTTGGCTCACCTCGTCGACCTGGTGAACCCGGTTGGCGATGGAGCCGACGTTGGCAATCATCGTGTCGAGCGTGCTGGTCGCCTGCTCGACCGCACCGAGCAGGATGTCCCCGTTGCGAGCCGTCTGGGTCAGGGTGGCGGTCATCTGTTGAATCGAGGCGGAGGTCTCGTCTACGTTGGCCGCCAGCGCATCGGCGTTTCTGGCCAGGAGCTGCATCTGGGCGGCGATCTCGACCATCGTCGAGGAGGTCTCCTCGGTCGAGCTGGACTGGGTCTCCGCTCCGCGTGCCATCTGGCTGGATGAGGCGGCGATCTCCTCCGCGGAGGTTGCCACCGCACGTGACGAGCTGGTGATCTGAGTGGCGATCTGGCGCAGGTTCTTGACCATCTGGCGCATCGAGTGCTCCAGCCAGCCGATCTCGTCCCGCGACTGGCTTCTGATGTCGGTGGTCAGGTCGCCCTTGGAGACCTCCTCGCACAGGATCCCGAGCTGGGTAAGCGGGTCGGCAATGAGGCGCGCGAGCCCCAGCGCCAGGGCCAGGCCGAGCACGATGGTGATCGCGAGGATGACGAGCACGAAGAACCGGGTGTCCTGAAACAGCTGGTCGGTCACTTCCCGGCTGTGCTGGCCACTGGATACCGCCGCTGTCAGGCGCGCGAGCCCCTGAAGAGCTTGCCATCCCAACAGGCTGGTCAACAGCAAAACCACCCCGAAGCAGCTGAGGATTTTGCGGCGAATGGTCCAGTCTTTGATGTTCTGGTCGATGCGGCCTGCCATAGTCGTATCCGTAGTTGGAGAACCGGGGCGATAACTCGCGACGCGCGTGCTAGTCCCGGAGCAGCAGCACCTTCTCCAGATCGAGAAGGATGATCAGCCGGGAATTCCACCGGGCGACGCCGGTGATGTAATCCACACTGGACGACA
This sequence comes from Gemmatimonadota bacterium, assembly GCA_030856585.1. Lineage (GTDB taxonomy): Bacteria > Gemmatimonadota > Gemmatimonadetes > Gemmatimonadales > GWC2-71-9 > CAVVWJ01. The sequence continues at coordinate 1,320 of JALYPB010000245.1, forward strand.
GGACTTCTTCCGGAGCCGGCGCCACCGTCTTCGCCGGGATCTTGACCACCTGCGAAACTCCGTCGACCAGGATGCCGAGTGTCCGGTCATGCACCCCGACCACGATGACTCGGGATCCGGGTGTAATCTCCGCAGGGGAAAGACCCATACGAGTGCGGATCTCTACCACCGCGAGTATCCGTCCCCGAAGGTTGGTGACCCCACGCACGTGTTGCCTGGCCTGCGGAACGCGGGTGATCTCGGCCACCCGGATCACCTCTCGGACCTGGGCGATCGGGATGCCGAACTCCTCCCGGTCCAGCACGAACGTGACCAGGTGCAGCTCCGGGCCCGCGGCCGGCGCTTCAGTCGCCACCGAAAGCTTCTGCAGCTCGTCCGCAAAGCGGAGCAGACTGTCCGCCCCACGGGGTCCAGGTGCCGCGCTCACGCGGACATCCGCTGGTCCAGAATGCGGCCCGCGTCCAGGATGCAGGCCACCCTCCCGTCACCCAGAATCGTGGTTCCGGAAATCACCTCCGGCCGGCCCACCGTCGGGTCCAGGCTCTTGACGACAATGTCCTGATGGCCGATGAGACGGTCCACCAGAATTCCTCGCGTACGGCTACCCATGCTGATCACGACGTAGAACCGGCGGGACGTATTCGCACCGGCGCCGGTGCCCAGGAGGGCGCCCCCGTCGCACACGTGAATGAGATTTCCGCGCCACAGCGTCACACCCTTCTGATTCACCTGATGGATGGTCTCCGGCTCGGTTCGCACCGTCGCCGCCACGTGGCTGATGGGCACGGCATACCGTTCGCGGTCCACCTCGACGATCAGAGAGCGGAGGATGGCGAGCGTCACTGGAAGGCTCAGAGTGAACGTGACCCCCTGGCCGGGCCGGCTCTCTACCTCGATCGTCCCGCCAAGCTCGTGGACGGCATTCGCCACCACATCCAAACCGACGCCTCGACCGGCAAGCGAGGAGACCTGGTCGGCAGTGCTGAAGCCCGGCGCGAAGATCAGCGAGTGCAACTGCTCGGTATCCGCCGATTGCATCTCGAGCCCAAGGGATTGGGCCTTGGCCAGAATCTTGGAGTCATCCAGACCGCGGCCATCGTCGCCCAGCCGAAGAACTACTCTGCCCGACTCCGATCTGGCGCGAAGACTGAGCGTGCCCTCCGCCGGTTTGCCGGCGCGGGCGCGTTCCTCCGGGCTCTCGATCCCGTGGACCACTGCATTGGTCATCAGATGCATGAGCGGCTCACCGATCCGATCGAGGACGGCCTTGTCCAGGGGGATCTCGCCGCCGGTGGTGACAACGTGGACCTGCTTCTTTTTCGCCTGGGCCAACTCCCGCACCAACCGAGGAAACCGGCCGAAGACACTGGAGATGGGCAACAGCCGAGTCTCCATCAGAATCCCCTCGAGCCGCTTCATCGTCTTCTGCAGAGCGACGAGCCCACGATCGAGATCCAGAACCTCATTGGTCGGACCCAGCTTGCGGACCAGGACGCGATACAGCTCGGCCACGGCCGCCTGCTCGATCAGGCTCTCGCCCAGCACTTCGAGCATCACGTCGAGCCGGCGGAAGTCGACTCGAACCACGCTGCTCGAGCTATCGGCCTCCATCAGCTCTTCGGGTGTCCGCTCGTTTCGCCGGCGCTCGAGCAGGAGTCCGGGCTTTTTCGACTTGCCCCTCTTGGTTCGCCCCCGGTCCAGAAAGGTCCGGACCTGCTTGACGAACTGCTCAGCGGGCTTTGGTTTTGGCGCCTTGGCTGCGGTGCGGATGAGATCGATCAGGAGGCCGCTCCCGCGGATGAGAAGATTCCCTACCTCATCGCCGCGCAGGGCCCTTTCCACATCGAGGACGGCGCACAAGTCTTCCAGCGCGTGGGCCACCGTCTGCATCGGCGCGAGACCCATCATCGCCGAATTTCCCTTCACCGTGTGCAGGCGACCCTTCAACTGGGAGAGGAGCTCGTCTCCGGCGTCGCCGTCCCGCCAGCGTCGCTCCAGCTGGACGAAGGCGTCCCCCACCTGCTCGGCCAGCGGAAGGCATTCAGCGATGTAGTCGTCGATCAGCTCGCCGAAGGCATTCTCGTCCGCAGCCATGCTCAGGCAGACCGGGCTGCGACGTGCGCGAGCGCGCGGGTGACCATGCGCTCGACGTCGGCCGGCTTGAAGGGCTTACGGAGATAGTCCCAGGCCCCGGCGGCGCGGCCCCTGGCTTCGTCCTCGGGGGTGCCCTCGGTGGTCACCAGCACGATCGGGATGTGCGGATGAAGCTTTTCCGATCGGCGCCGCTCCAGGAGCTCCAGGCCGTTCATCTCAGGCATGTTGAGGTCGAGGAATACCAGCGAGAGCTCGGGGTGGGCCGCGAGAAGGTCGTACCCTTCGCGTCCGTTGGTGGCGCAATAGACCGTGCTTCCTACGAGTGGGCCCCGCGAGAAGACGAGCTTGTACATCTGGTGGTGCAGTTTGGAGTCGTCGACCACCAGGAATGCGTTCGGCATGTGCCACCGGTGCGAAAAGAGCGGATGAGGTCTCGGAGGTAGCCCCCTGGGTGGCAAAAGGCGGACCGGGATGGTGGGAGTATGTAAGTGCAGCGAGGGTAATGGGCTAGCGGATTCAAACGGGCAGGAGATGCGCGGCGGGCCACGCCTTGTTCAGAGATCCTATGACATCTGCAAGAGCGGCTACGAAACGATCAGGTAGGCGAGGCCGAGCGCGACCAGGTCCTCCAGTATGGCGATGACCGCATCCTTGACCTTGAGAC
>JALYPB010000299.1 GCA_030856585.1 Gemmatimonadota bacterium
GCCTTCAACACCGAGGGTCCGTACTACGCCGGCCTTATCGCCGAGCTGCCGCTGGGTCCGCCGCCGGCCTCCGACCTGAACGGCAACGGCACCGTGGGCGACAGCCTCGTGCTGGTGGTCACCCGCGCCAGCGACGGCTGGGTCCTCTTTGCCGACACCGATGGTGACCGATCCCTCGCGGGCGAGCGGCCGGTCCACGACTATCTCCAGGCGCGGGAGACCTTCGGTTGGGCTGCGAAAGGGCGGACGCCGCGGATCACCATCGCCGCCAACTTCTCGGGCGGAACGGGAGAGCCGACGCTCGGTCTGGTGTTCGACACCTTCGGCCATGGGTCGCATGTCGCCGGGATTGCCGCGGGCAACGATCTGTACGACGTTGCCGGCTTCGATGGCGTCGCTCCCGGAGCCCAGCTGCTCGGCCTCAAGATCGCCAACAGCGCCAACGGCAGCGTGACGACCACGGGGAGCATGATGCGCGCGATCGACTACGCCATCCGCTTTGCCGGAGCGCGCCGGCTTCCGCTGGTGCTCAACATGAGCTTTGGTGTGGGCAACGAGATCGAGGGGCAGGCCCGCATCGATGTGCTGATCGACTCCGTGCTCGTGGCCCATCCCGGCCTGGTGTTCACCATCGCCGTCGGCAACGACGGGCCGGGCCTCTCGACGATTGGATTTCCCGGCTCGTCGCGGCGCGCAATAAGCGTTGGCGCGACGGTACCGGGAACCTTCCAGCCGGCCGACCGGAGCGGTGCCCGGCGCGACGATCAGCTGGCCTACTTCAGCTCCAGAGGCGCCGAGCTGGCCAAGCCGGAGATCGTGACGCCGGGAGTGGCGTATTCCGCGGTGCCGCGGTGGAGCATGGGGCAGGAGATCGCCCAGGGCACCAGCATGGCCTCCCCCCATGCCGCCGGTCTCGGCGCATTGCTGGTCTCGGCCTTGGCGCAGGAGAAGCGTCCCATCGATGCCCGGGCGATCAAGCAGGCGCTGATGGTAACGGCTCGGCCGCTGGCGGGAGCCACCTTTGTGGATGAGGGCACCGGCTTGCCCGACATCGACGCTGCTTATCGCTGGCTCCAGGGCAATCGTGCCGTGCCGGACATCATGGTGCGCGCGGTTGGAGGGCAGAGTGTGAACGCTGCTTACCTCGAGACCGGCGGAGGCACCCGCGCGCCGACGGCGCAGCAGTTCGAGCTGCTGCGTCCGGTGTCGGCTCCATCGGCGACGTATAGTCTCCGAAGTGATTCACCGTGGCTGAGCGCACCGCCCAAGGTCACACTCGCTGGCGCCAGGAGTGTGGTCCAGGTGAAGTACGATCGGTCGGCGCTCAAGCCGCCCGGTGCCTACGTCGGGACGGTCACGGGCTGGGGCGCCGACTCGCTGGCCGGCCCCGCCTTCCGTCTGGTCAACACGATCGTGGTGCCCGCCGAAGCGACTGCGGGCCCCACCGAGCTCAGGACTGGTGTTCCAGTGGAGTCGGGGGCCACAAGCCGAACCTTCTTCCGTGCCGACAGCGCCCGGCCGTTCGAGGCGCGTGTCTCCAGCAGGGGGTCGCTGGAGAAGGGGCTCGGCTTCCTGCACGAGCCGGACGGGATGCCTTACCGGGACGAGAGCGTGCGCCCCATCGGAGGCAGCGCCGGCGCGGCCGTGTATCAGGTGGATGCGCGCGACGTCGTTCCCGGCGCCTACGAGGCCGCAGCGTTAGCGCCGACGCCGCAGCCGATCAACGTGAGCGTGCGGGTGACCCAGTCGCCCGTCCGCCTGCATCTGCGCCGCAACGCCAACGAGGGTGTGGGCACGCTGTCCAATGTCACCACCAAGCCGGTGCAGGCCGAGGTGGCCATGCTGCTCGGCGGCGGTGAACGGGTCGATACGGTGACTGCCCGCGGCTCGGCAGCGCGGCGGATCCCGTTCGTTGCGCCCGCGTGGGCAAAGTCGGTGGTGGTGGATATCGCCATGGACCGGGCCCAGTGGGGAAGGTTCACCGACTTCGGCGTCACCCTGTTTGACTCGGGCGGCAGACAGATCGACAAGAAGCCGCTGAACTACGCCTTTGGACGGCTCCAGACCGCACTTCCCCAGGGTCACGGCGAGATGCCGGTGGAGCTGGCACTCTTCCCCGGCTTCGCCGATCCGATGAGCGATGAGGCGTGGTCACTCCGCGCCACCATCCGCCTCTATGCTGACACCGCCGTGACCCTCGCGCCCAGGCAGGGGCAGCAGACCACGGTCACCATCGCACCCGCCGGGAGCGCCTCGGTGGTGTTCGCCTTGCCGCCGAGTCCCTGGACGCTGGGAGACCGCTTCTATCCTCAGGGCGTCCTGGTGGTCCGGGCCGGCGAGCACACCTGGACCCGGGAAGGCGCGCTATGGCCGTGAAAGCCGCGCGTGGTGGAACGAGCGGGCGCGTGGTGCGCGTCGCCGGGGGGCAGGGGTTCTGGGGCGACTGGCTGGAGGCGCCGGTGCGTCAGGTTCGGGGCGGGCCGGTGGACTATCTAATGATGGACTATCTGGCCGAAGTCAC
>JALYPB010000303.1 GCA_030856585.1 Gemmatimonadota bacterium
ATCATTCCCACCCCGTAGATCCAGAGCAGGCGGCCGATGGTCGAGGTTGGGTGCCGGAGCGCCATCCACGCCGGATGCCACACCGGCTTCCTGATGCTGGTGACCGATGGCGCCGAGCCCTTGCGCGATTCCGGCAGCCATCTCCAGGCGAAGATCACGTTGATGACGCAGAGCGTGGCCGCGATGATGCCTGGAGCCGCCTGCCCGAAGTGCGCCGCGGAGGACCCGATAGCGGGACCTACCATCACGCCCGCCGAGGTCGCCGCCGAGAGCCAGCCGAGCGCGCGCGCCCGATCACCCGGCGCCACAGTATCGGCCACGTACGCCTGCGCCACGCCGGTGGTGCCCCCGCCTGCACCCTGCACCACCCGGGAGAGAAGCAGCAGCCACACGCTGTCCGCCAGCCCGAACACCAGATAGGCCACAGCCGAGGCACTCAAGCCGATGATCAGCGCCGGCCGGCGGCCGTAGCGGTCGGACACCCGTCCCCACAGCGGTGCCGCTACCAGCTGGGCGACGGAGTACGAGGCGATGAGCTGCCCGACCACCTCGGGTGTGGCGTTGAGCTTGAGAGCATAGAAGGGGAGCAGTGGGAGCACGATCATGAACCCGATCATGTCCACGAAGTTCACCCCGATGAGGACGGCAAGCCGCCGGAACTGGCTGGGAGATCCCAGCGCAGCGTCCGTCATCCGCCGCTTCCCCGATCGGCACCCAGGGCGAACACCGCCGCACTTACCGCCATCAGCACCACGCCATACGCCGCAGCCACTCCGACGTCGGACTGCCGCAGGCTCGACAGGATCTCGAGTGAGATGGGGCGGGTGTCATAGGTGTACAGCATGATCGAGGTGACGAAGTCTCCGAAGGCGGTGACAAAGGCGAGGCTCGCACCGGCCACGATCGCCGGCCGCAGCAGCGGCAGGGTCACGCGACGAAGCGTGCGCCAGCGTCCGGCGCCAAGGGTGGCGGCGGCCTCGTCCAGCGAGGGATCCAGCGAGCGGAAGCCGGCGAGAATGGCCCGGCTGGTGATCGGCAGGTTCCTGACGAGGTATGCCAGTGGAAGGATCCAGAGAGTTCCAATCAGCACGAAGCGTCCGGCCAGCGGTGCCCGGATACTGAAGGCGGTGGCAAGGGCAATGGCGAATACGGTCCCCGGCACTGCCCAGGGTAACGCCAGCAGCGCCTCGATCGCGCCACGGCCGCGAACCCGGCGACGGACGGTCAGCACCCCGGCCGCAACGGCGATCACCACCGCAGCGACGGTCGAGGCGATAGCGAGCCACAGGCTGTTCAGCAGCGGTCGCGCCCGTACCGGGTCCTCCACGAGCGTGAGATAGTTACGCCAAGTGTACGCGGGAGGTAGCGGCTCGGTTGTCCAGGTGCCGAGCGGGACGAACGACACCAGGAACAGGGTCAGGTGTGGCAGGAGTAACAGGACCGCGAGCCCCCAGCCGAGGACACCGAGAACCACCCTGGCCTTCCGGCTCTGGACCCGCACTCGCATCGGGGCCGTTCCCTTGCTCCCGCCTGCGGCGTTGTCGAGCACCCGGGAGCCGCGCAGCAGCCACAGGGCGATCAGTGCCACCAGCGTGAGGGAGACGGTCTCGATCATGGCGAGCTCGTTGTCGCCATTGAGCCGGGTGGCGACGATCTGAGTCGTCATGACCCGAAAGCCTCCGCCAAAGATGTAGGGCGCGCTGAACGAGGCGAGCGAGGTCATGAAGGTCAGGAGCGCGGCCCCACCGAGCGCGGGGTAGAGGAGAGGCAGCACGACACGGCGCAGGGTCCGCCACCGACCGGCACCCAGGCTGGCTGCCGCCTCCAGCGTCGAGGCGTCGAGCGAAGCGAGGCCGGCTCGGGTGAACAGGTAGAAGTAGACGTACATCGAGTAGGCGTGGACCAGGAGGATGGCGCCGGCCCCCTCGAGCTCCCAGGGCGCCTGCTCCAGACCCATCAGGCGTTGAATCAGGAGGGAGACGAACCCGCTCTCGCCGTAGAGAAAGAGAAAGGCGATGACGCCGACCAGGGGAGGGAGAACCGCCGGCAGCGCCACCAGCCAGCCCAGAATCCGCCGCCCGGGGAAGTCGTAGCGCCCGAACAGGAATGCCAGCGGCACGCCGATCACCGCCGCCAGCACCACGCTGGCAAGCGAGATCCAGAGACTTCCCCAGAGCGCCTCCCCGTCGTTTTTATGTGAGAGGAACAGGCGCACAAAGCCCAG
>JALYPB010000304.1 GCA_030856585.1 Gemmatimonadota bacterium
CGCATCACCAGCCAGGCGACGAAGAACACCGGTGTGATTTTGATCGCGGTGGCGACGACGAGGGACGCGGCGGCGCGGAGGTCTCGACCTCGCAGGTGCGCGCGGATCCCGATCAGCACCAGGACGAAGGTGACCGCGTTCAGCTGGACGTGATGGAAGTTGTCGAGGAAGAACTGGGCCGTCAGCAGGGTGGCCAACACGAGCGGGAGTCGCGACCGGGTACGACCGTCGAAGGTCAGCGCGACGATATCTCGCGTCAGCAAGACCGCCACGATCCAGAGGCCGAGGTTGAGCAGCGAGACCAGTACCGCGGCGACAGGCAGCGAAAACAGCGCCAGGGGCGCGAACACGAGCGCTGCAAACGGTGGGTACTTGAACTGCCGCGCCCCTGGCAGGTAGTCGTGGTAGAGCGGTGTCCCGGAGGCGAAATTGCTCCCGGCCTGCCAGAACACGGCGAAGTCCTGGCCGATGTGCTGATCGAGACCCTGGGGTATCGCCAGGGCCAAGGCGACCGCGGCCGCGATCAGCACCAAGAGGATTGAACGACCGGACCAGTTGCCAAACCGGCTCATCGGTCAACATGTCTCAGGGGACTTGGCATACGGACGGCGCGGGTCCGTGCCATCGTACCGACCTCACTACTCGATCAACAGGTCAGCCGGGATGTCCAACTTCTCCCTGAGGGTCTTTACCTGCTCAATGGACAGCCGGCGCTTACCCCCGAAAAATTCCGACACGCGGCTCCGCCCACCAAGCATGTCAGCGAGATCGCCGCGGGTCATACCTTTCTGCTCCAACATGAACTCGACCACATTCTGAGGCGTGCTCTTGTCCCCCATCGGGTAGTGCTCGTCATCGTAGGCTTCAATGAGGACGGACAGCAGCTCTAGCCGGTCAAAGGCCGGCGTACCCTTCCGGGCATTGCCCTCCAATAGATGGTTGACCGCTTCCACTGCTGCATCGTAATCGGCCTCGGTCCGAAGCACGCGCGTCACGCGCTCCCTGATCGCCGGCATAATGTACCCCTATCGCGTTCCAGTTACCTATGTCCAGGGCCCGGCGCTCCCATTAGCGCCGGGAATCGTTCCACTCGTCGTACTCGGCGTGCGTGAAGACGTGCATGACATAGACCCGCTTCAGATCGTACCGCACCCGCACCGCCAACCGGTACTTGTTACCCCCAACGTTGAAGACCGTGATACTCGCCTCCAAGAAGCTCGCATTGCCGAACTGAGCCTTCACGTCTTTCGGAGCCTTCCACTGCGCTTTCTTCGCGATCCGATACCACACGTCCAACGGCACCACTGCATCCTTGTACTGCTTTCCGAACTTCACGAGCGCCTTCCGACTGATGATCCTCATCTCAAGGTTCCTAGGGGTTCTTCCACCTGGATGGCGGTTCCCAGAGCGCTGCGCACCGCCCCATTGTCGACGTTACCAATATGGTAACGTCGGGCGGAGAAAGCAAGGGCAGCAAGAGAAGTCGTTGTGGGAGTTGGGTGTTACAGAAATGGGAACAGCTAGCAGGTAGGGCGGCTACCCGCGAGGGCGGTTCCGGCAGGAGTCAAGGGCACAGAACGGCCGACCTCCGGCGGTCGCGCACCGGGACGGAGAGCCGGTGACTATACAATCTGCTGCAAATGCTTCTGTTAGTGAGGGCGGTGGGACTCGAACCCACGACCTAGGGATTAAAAGTCCCTTGCTCTACCAGCTGAGCTACGCCCCCGACACCGCCAACCCGCCGTCGCCTTGGCCGCCCACCGCTACTCCGCCGACTGCCGCCGCCGACGCTCGTCCTGCCTCGCCTGGCGCTCGGCGTCGTTCGACCCCGACGATGCCACCCCGCGGAACTCGAAGTGGGCGTCGGCGAGGGCTCGGTCCCGGGTCACCGGAACCTTCTCTTGCTTCCGAAGCCGGAGCGCGAGCACCTGATCCATCAGCACCGCCGCCGGCTGCCATTCGTTGGCGGGGATGCCGGGGTACAGGTGCGAGAACGCCGGCTTGAGCAGCGCTTGGCGGATGCCCGGGCGCGTCATGGCGCGTCCGTCCGCGGGGTGTGCCGGAGCCGCACGGTGTGGGCGCGACTGCCGGCATTCCTCCCGACGAGGCTCAGCTCGGGCACCTCCAAGTCAGGCTCCATCAACGACCTCCCGTCAGCGCTTCCGGCGGGCGAGCAGAAAGGCGAGCGCCACGGCCGCCGCCCCGATCAGGGCCGTCGACCCCACCACCCGCTTGACCCCCGTGGA
>JALYPB010000088.1 GCA_030856585.1 Gemmatimonadota bacterium
GTGAATACGTCGCCGAACACCGTGACCACGCCGGAGGAAAACAGCTCGTTCAGAGTCTCGACATCGGAGGTGACCCGGGTCATCAGGCGCCCAACCGGATTGCGGTCGAAGTAGCTGATGCTCAACCGCTGCAGGTGCCCGAAAATCTGCATCCTCAGGTCGTACATCACCCGCTGTCCCAGGTAGGTAGTCAGCAGGGTTTGTCCGTACTCCACTAGAAATTCGAGCACCATCGCGGCCAGGAACAGCACGGCCAGGGTCCCGAGGAGCCCGGTGTCGCGGAGGGGAATCGCTACATCCAGTGCGCGCTGGGTGAGCAACGGCCCCACCAGCGCCAGGCCGGCGCCGGCCAGCAGCAGCAATACCGCAAATCCCGTCAGGCCACGGTACGGCCGAAGATAGACCAGCAGCCGCCGCAGCAGCCTCGCATCATAGTTTTTGTCGAAAGCTTCGTCCTGATCCATGAGCGATGCTATCCGGCGGGCTCGGCCAGAGCTGAATCATCCACCCCCTTGAGGCCCCGCCGCACCCAGCCGGAGAATACCAGGAACCCGACGGCGATGGTGAAGTAGCTCAAGGTCAGCCGCCAGATCAGGATGTAGATCGGGGTGAGCTCACGGGGAACGTAGGAAGACATCACTGCGGCAGAGAGCACTTCTCCGATACCCGACGCGCCCGGAGTGGGCGCGAAGTACAACAGAAACATGACCAGCGTCTGGACCAGAAGGATGTCGACGAAGTTGGCGTGAAGACCCACCGCCCGAAGTGCCACATACCCGGCCAGAAGCTTGTTGGCATGAGAGGGGCCGGACAGGACCGTAGCCCAGAGAAGGGCGTGCCAGCCCTTGGGGCTGTTGAAGGCCACCACGCTTTCGTGTGCGTGATCGATGCCCTCGCGCAGCTTTTCCAGCCGGTCCGCCACTCCGCGGTTGCGACGCCCGATGGCCTCGGCCGCCCGATGGAGGAGGTCGCGCATCAGCTTGGGAAAAAACATCACGAACGCCATGAGCACGCCGATGCCGGCGATGATCACCAGGCTGCCGAGAAAGAGATCGTAGAGCGAGAGCCCGAGCACATTGCCGCGCTGGCCCAGCGAGCGGCCGGCCCCGAAGAAGACTGCGAGAGGTCCCGCGATGGCGAAGAAGAGGATGGTGGCGACAAAGCTCATGAAGGTCGAGGTGACCGCCACCGGAAGCGGCACGCCGTACCGTCGCATCGTGTACATGGTGGTGGGCCCGGCTCCGGAATTGAGCGGAGTGATGTAGCCGGCCCAGGCGCCCATCCCGCCGGCCAGAATCATTCCCTTAAGAGGCGGGTTCGGGTAGATGTGCCGGGCCACGACCCAGAGCCGAAGGCCGCCGCCGATCCAGTCGAGCGAGGCCAGGGCCAACCCCACCAGCACCCAGATCCATTGGACCTGGCCGAGGCCGGCCAGAAAGGCGGGAAGGTCGTTGCCGTAGAGAAGCGTGATCCCCCAACCCACCAGCGAGGCGACGACGAAAATCTCGAAGCCGCGGAGCAGCAATTTGGGAGTCAGAAGCAGGGGCATGGAAGGAGAAAAGTAGTGGGACCGACTATTTTCCAACAATGTCCGTCATTCGCATCGTCAACGCCCGGCAGAACAACCTTCGGGGCATCACCGTAGACCTGCCGCACCGGGCGCTCATCGTGATCACCGGGCCCTCGGGCTCGGGCAAGAGCACCCTGGCATTCGACACCCTCTACGCCGAAGGCCAGCGGCGCTACATCGAGTCGCTGTCCACCTACGCGAAGCAGTTTCTCGATCGCATGCCCAAGCCGCTGGTCGACCGGCTCGAGGGGCTGGCACCGGCCGTGGCCATCGAGCAGCGAAACCCGGTGGTGTCCAGCCGCTCGACCGTTGGCACCGCCACCGAGGTGTACGACTACCTGCGGCTGCTCTGGGCCCGCATCGGCAAGAGCCACTGCCGTGTCTGTGGCGGGCCGGTCCGCCGGGATACGCCCCAGGCCGCGGCCGATGCCGTGCTGGCTCAGGTGAGCGGGCGACTCCAGGTCTGCTTCCCGCTGCCATCGCTGGCGCGGTTGACTCACGCGACCGTGGTCGAGAACCTGCGCGCGCTCGGCTTCGTGCGGGTCGTGGCGGATGGCACGCCGCTGCACCTGGACGAGCTCCCCGCTCTCCTCGACTTCACTGCTGTCGAGGATCTTCTGGTGACGGTAGATCGGCTGGAGGCCGGGCCCGCCTCGGGGTCGCGGCTGACGGAGTCCCTTACCACCGCATTTCGGGAGGGTGGAGGCGTCGCCGTGGTCTTGCACGGGGGTCAGCCGATGACCGAACGGGTGCGGTTCACCGAATTTCCCGCGTGCAGCAGCTGTGATACCCCGGCAGCCACCGTCACCCCAGCGCTGTTTTCGTTCAACAACCCGCGGGGAGCCTGCTCGAACTGCAATGGGTTCGGCGCCGTCCTGGAGTACGATGACTCGCTGATTATCTGCGATCCGGGGAAGAGCCTGGCCGAGGGTGCGATCGACCCCTGGACCAAGCCTCGCTACGAGTCTCGCCGCAAGATTCTCCTCGACTTTGCCAAGTCCATCGGCGCGGATCCCCACAAGCCCTGGTCCAAGCTGAAGGCAACCCAGCGGCGGGAGCTCCTGTACGGACGCAAAGGCCGCTATCTCGGTATCCATCCCTTCCTGAAAGGACTGGAGGAGAAGCGCTACAAGCAGTACATCCGGGTGTTCCTGCGGCAATATCAGCTGGCCAAGACCTGCATTGAGTGCGGCGGAAGCCGGCTCAACCCGGACGCACTGTCGGTGCGGATCGGGAACAACGCTATCGGGTCGGTGGCGGGCCGGTCGGTGGACGCCATGCATCAGTGGCTGCAGGAGCTCTCGCTCACGCCGTGGGAGCGCTCGGTGGCGCAACTCATCGTCGATCAGCTTGACGCCAGGCTGAGCTTTCTTCGGGACGTCGGTCTGGGCTACCTGACCCTGGATCGCCAAACCCGTACTCTCTCGGGGGGTGAGGCCCAGCGAATCTCGCTCTCCAACGCGCTCGGTGCGCATCTGGTGGATACGCTGTACGTGCTGGATGAGCCGTCGGTGGGTTTGCACGCCCGCGACACCGATCGGCTGCTGGGCCTGCTGCACCGGCTGCGCGACGCGGGCAATACGGTGGTGGTGGTCGAGCATGACCTCGCGGCCATTCAGCAGGCCGACTTCATGCTCGAGCTCGGCCCCGGCTCCGGCGAGCATGGTGGAAGGGTGGTGCATGCGGGCCCGGTCGCCGACGCACGTACGTCGCTCACCGGACAGTATCTCACCGGGAAGAAGCGGATCGCCGTGCCAAGCGTGCGCCGTCCCGCCGGCCCGCAGTGGCTGCGGGTGCGTGGCGCCGACCTGCACAACCTGAAGAACGTCGACGTGGACATTCCGCTGGGCACGCTGACGGCAGTGTCGGGGGTGTCCGGGTCGGGCAAGAGCACGCTGCTCCACGACGTGGTATACCGGAACCTCGAGGCCAAGCTCCGGGGTGAGCACTCGGCCAAGTCCCATCTCGGCGAGCCGGTGGGACAGGTGGCTTCGATCACCGGGTGGGAGCTTCTGAAAGACGTCCTGCTGGTGGACCAGTCGCCGATCGGCCGCTCGCCTCGCTCGAACCCGGTCACCTACATCAAGGCATTTGACGAGATCCGGGAGCTGTTCGCGAGCCAGCCGCTGGCGCGGCAGCGCAAGTACACCTCCGCCACGTTCTCCTTCAATCTGCCCGGCGGCCGCTGCGAGACCTGTGAGGGCGCCGGCCACGTCCGGGTGGAAATGGTGTTTCTGGCCGACGTGTTCGTTCCATGCGAGGCCTGCGGAGCCACCCGCTATCGCCGCGAGGTCCTCGACGTCAGGATTTCGGGACGATCGATCCACGACGTGCTTCAGTGGACCGTCGACGAGGCCATCACCCGTTTCCGCCATCAGCCCAGGCTCGGGGCCGCGCTGTGGCAGCTGCAGCAGGTCGGGCTGGGATATCTGAGGCTGGGGCAGCCCGCCACCACGCTGTCCGGTGGAGAAGCCCAGCGACTCAAGATCGCACGGGAGCTTAGTCAGGCGGGCAAGCGCGAAGGCCGAAAGCTCTACATTCTGGACGAGCCCACCACCGGGCTGCACCTGGACGACGTGCGGGTGCTGATTCACGTACTGGACCGGCTGGTCGATGCCGGCCATACGGTCGTCGTGATCGAGCACCACCTCGACGTGATCAAGCGAGCCGACTGGGTCATCGATATGGGACCCGATGCGGGCGACGCGGGGGGCCGCGTAGTAGCCCAGGGAACGCCGGAGGATATCATCGAGGTGCCCGAGTCCCACACCGGCCGCTACCTGTTGCCCCTGCTATCTCCCACCGAGGCAGCTCTGGCCGGATGACCCACAGCTCAGTCACATGAGCGGCCTCGACCGCCGAAGATTCCTCCACACGTCGGCCCTGGCCGGCGGGGCACTGCTCGCCCCCTCGCTCAGCGGACTCATCTCGTGCGCAACCTCGCCGTCCATGCGCTCCGGCAACGGGCCCCCCGGTGCGGACAAAGGCCAGGGCGGATATGGGCCGCTGGTACCGAGTCAGGACGTGGGTGAGGTGATCTCATTACCAGCCGGTTTTCACGCGGCCCTCCTCAGCACCTCGGGGCAGGACATGGTTGGAGGTTTGGTCCCCAACGCCTTCGACGGGATGGCGGCCTTTGCGGCGGGCCAGGGCCTGGTGCGGCTGGTGCGGAATCACGAGGTGCGCGACACCGCGGAGGTGGGCCGTCCTTTCGGAGAGCGCCCATACGATCCGATCGGCCCCGGGGGAACCACTACCCTGGAGGTCCGGGTCGGCTCAGACGGCCGGGCCAGTCTGGTGAGGCAGTTCGCCAGCCTTACCGGAACCATCATCAACTGCGCGGGCGGTCCGACTCCCTGGGGCAGTTGGATCACCTGTGAGGAGACTGTCGCCGGTACCGGCGAGGGCTGGACCAGCAATCATGGCTACACCTTCGAGGTGCCCTCATCGGCCAACGGCCCGGTCACCCCCGTCAGGCTGGAGGCGATGGGACGCTTTCAGCACGAGGCGGTCGCGATCGACCCCACCACCGGCTGGGTCTACCTGACCGAGGACCGGATGCCGGCGGGGTTCTACCGCTTGAAGCCTGCCGTGCCGGGCCAGCTTGCGAAGGGAGGCAGCCTCGAAGCCTTGGCGATTCAAGGCCAGGCCGGGTATCAGACCGCAACCAACCAGCCTCTCCTGACCCCGCGAAAGGTGGAGTGGGTTGGAATAGACCACCCTGATTCGGATGCGCCCACACTCGACCTCGGCTTTGTCTTCAACCAGGGCCTGGCCAAAGGGGCGGCTGCCTTCGCCCGGCTGGAGGGCTGCTGGTACGGTGACCACAGCATCTACTTCAACGCCACCACGGGCGGCAATGCGGCGGCAGGGCAGGTCTGGCAGTATCACCCGGGCAGGGACGAGCTGCGACTCATTTTTGAGTCACCCTCAACCGCCGTCCTCAACAGCCCCGACAATATCTGCGTGAGCCCCCGAGGAGGGGTCGTGATCTGCGAGGACGGCGCCGGGACCAACTACGTCCGAGGCCTTACGCCGGACGGAGCGGTCTTCGACCTGGTCAGAAACAACATCAACACCGTCGAGTGGGCCGGCGCGTGCTTCAGCCCACTGGGCCGGACCCTCTTCGTCAATATGCAGGGCAACACCCACCCGATTCAGGCTCCCAACGGTGCGAAGGGAATGACGTTCGCGATTTGGGGGCCGTGGGAGTCAGGGGCGCTTTGAGGACGCCGCTTCCTGGATCAACCGCCACACTTCCTCCACATGTGCGCGCTCGGTGTGTCGCTGCCCGATGACCACCCGGATCACATAGCGCCCGCCGAGCCTGGTATGAGTCAGGTGTACCCGGCGGGTGGCGTTCACCCGGGCGAGCAGCTCGGCATTCAGGTCATCGAGCCGCGGGTCGTCGATGTCCATCCCCGCAGGGCGGTAGCGAAAGCATACCAGCCCTAGCGGCACCGGGGCCATCAGCTCGAATCCAGGAGCTGCGTCGATCCAGCCGGCCAGCTCACTCGCCAGCCGCAGGTGACCTCGAATGAAGTCGCGTAGTCCCTCCAGGCCGTAGCTCCGGATCACAAACCAGAGCTTCAACGCGCGGAACCGCCGGCCGAGCTGGATGCCCCAGTCGCGGAAGTTGACGACCTCGCTGTCCTGAGCGGTCCGGAGATACTCCGGAGTGACCGTGAAGGTCCGGAGCAACGCATCCCGGTCGCGTACGAAATAGGCGCTGCAGTCGAAGTTCACCAGCATCCACTTGTGGGGGTTGAACACGAGGCTGTCGGCCCCCTCGATGCCATTGAACAGGTGGCGCAGCTCCGGCACGATCGCCGCTGTTCCCGCGTACGCCGCGTCCACGTGAAGCCAGACGTCGTGACGCCGGCATATCTCGGCTATTCGGGGAAGCGGGTCGATCGCCGTGGATGACGTCGTCCCCACGGTTGCGACCACGCAGGCCGGAACCAATCCCGCCTGGCGGTCGGCCGCGATCATCCGGTCCAGCGCGTCAGGCATCATGGCGTACGCATGATCCACCGGAACCCGGCGGAACTGCTCCAGTCCGAACCCTGCCAGCTTGACTCCCTTTTCGATCGATGAATGCGCCTCTCCGGAGGCGTAGACCGTGAGTCGAGTGCCGGTGCCGGCCAGCCCGGTAAAGCCGGCGGAGTGATCGGTCGCCCGTTCCCGGGCGGAGAGCAGCGCCACGAGCGAGGCCGTAGATGCGGTGTCCTGGATGACACCGACGAAACCCTCCGGCAGGCCGATCATCTGCCGCAGCCACTCCATGGTCACCTGCTCCAGCTCGGTGGCCGCGGGAGAGGTTGCCCATGACATGCACTGCGCTCCGAGCGTCGCGGTGAGCATTTCCGCGAGTATCGACGGCGGACTGTTATTGCCGGGGAAATAGGCGAACCAGCCGGGGTGGTTCCAGTGCGTCATGCCCGGCAACACGATGCGGATGAAGTCCTGAAACAGAACATCGAACGCTTCACCCTTCCCCGGTGCCGAGGGCGGCAGTTGCCGCAGGATATCCCCGGGTCGAACCGCCGGGGTGACCGGGAGCGATCCCACATCTCGCATGTAGTCGGCCATCCAGTCGACGAGCTGATGGCCGTGGCGTCGAAAGTCGTCGGGGCTCATGCGCGGAAGATGCAGGAGGACGGGAAGGGCGGGAAGGTACTAACTTAGGGCCCGATGACGCGTCCCTTCTCACCATTCCCCTCCTTCCCGATCGCTGTTCGTTGGATGTTGCTGGCGCAGGCCTTCTTTGCAGGGATGAACGTCTGCACTCGCCTCGGCTCCCAGGATCTTCCCTGGGCGGAAGTGGGGGCAGCCCGGTTCCTGGTAGGCGCTCTGATTGCGGCCGCCCTGGGCCTCTATCGAGGAGCCTCTCTGCGCATCACCGATCGGCCCAGTACCTGGCGCAGGAGCGGGTTCGGGGCTCTGTCCGCCCTGTGCACCTTCTACGCCCTCGGGTCGAGCCGGATCGCACTGGGCGACGTTGCCACCCTCGGAGCTACTGCTCCGATCTTCGTTGCCGTGCTGTCCGGGCCGCTGCTCGGGGAGCGGGTGGGCGGACGGGTGGCGATCGCGATTGCGCTGGTGTTTGCCGGGATAGTCGGGGTGGTGGGGCCGTCCTTCGGCATTGCCGCGCCAGTCGCAGCCATTGCGATCATGGGCGCGATCCTCTACGCGCTGGCCCTCATCTGGCTGCGGAAAATCGGTCCGGGAGAAACGCCTCAGGCCGTGGTGCTGCACTTCTCGATCGTCGGCCTCTGTGCCATGCTTGCCTTTGCGATACCAGTCTGGGAGTGGCCCGATACGCGTGGTGGCCTGCTCCTGTTGGGCGCAGGGCTGACCGGCGGTGGAGCCCAGATCGCCATGACCCGAGCCTATTCACTCCATCGGGCAGCACCTCTGGCCGCGCTATCCGGGCTCGGCATCGTGCTCACCCACCTCCTGGCGATTCCCATCTTCGGCGAGCGTCCTACGCTGTGGCAGATCGGCGGGTCGCTCCTCGTCATCGGGGCCAGCCTGCTGCTCGCGACGGGCCATGGGCCCGATGTAGTTTTCCGCCATGGCCGCGCCCGATCTCCTGACGATTGAACCACGCCTGGATGGCCTGGGTTATGACCCGGATCTCGCCTGCCGGCACCTTGCCCAAGTCGATCCGGCCTTGGGCGACCTGATCGCGCGGGCAGGCCAGTTCACCATGCGGCCCACGCCCAGCCATAGCCTGTTCCAGTCGTTGGTTCGATCGATCGTATACCAGCAGCTCAGCGGCCGTGCCGCCGCTACGATTCTGGGCCGGGTAACCCAGCTATTCGCCCCGAAACGCTTCCCTACCCCGCGAGACCTCTTGGAGATCTCCCCCGACCGGCTTCGCGGAGCCGGCCTCTCGACCGCGAAAACCGCTGCCCTGCGCGACCTGGCCGCACGTACTCTCGACGGCACGGTTCCATCGCTGGCGCGGGTGCGCCGGATGGAGGATGAAGAGATCGTCGAGCGGTTGACGGCGGTGCGCGGGATTGGACGCTGGACGGTGGAGATGTTGCTGATTTTCAAGCTGGGCCGCCCCGATGTGCTTCCGCTGGGAGACCTCGGCGTACGAAAAGGTTTTGCCCGGACATTCGGGAAACGAAAACTGCCCGAGCCCACGGTAATGAACCGCCGCGGCGAGCGTTGGCGACCGTACCGGAGCGTGGCGAGCTGGTACCTGTGGCGCGCCCTGGAGCTTTAGCAGGAAGCGAGGCAACGACATGACACGGTGGCAGCAGGGCCCGCGCTTTGTCCCAAGCCCGCAGGGCATCGCGCTTGTCCGGGAGAGATTGCAGCGGCTGGGGCTGCCGGTTACCGAGGCAATGGCGCGGAGTCTGGTGGAGGCGCTACTGGCGTTCGAGGGACCCCGGCTCTATGCACAGGCACAAAGCAACCTCGAGAATTCACTGGAGATCATTCGCGACACCGCGGAATCAGCGCTGGCTGGACTCCAGGACGAGCGGGCGGTACCGGCCACCGTCCCGCCCGCACCGACGGTGCCAACCGCAGCGATCCACGAT
>JALYPB010000347.1 GCA_030856585.1 Gemmatimonadota bacterium
CATTTAGTCATCCCGGAGTAATGAGCGGCGGGCACCAGCCCCGGGATCGGCAGATCGTCCCGCGGTTCCAGGTCCCAGGCGCTGCGTTCGCCGCGCCGGAGCCGCCAGGCCCCAGCCGCCGCAATCATTGCGGCGTTGTCGGTGTTGAGCCGCGGGGAAGCTACGCTCACCCGGGCCTTTCCTGCCAGCCGTTCCTTCAGAGCGGTCACCAGCGACCGGTTGCAGGCTACCCCACCACCCACCACGGCCCGGCTGTGGCCGGTCGAGTGGACCGCGTGCGCCGTCTTGGCCACCAGCACGTCGATGGCGGCGTCCTGAAAAGCGCGAGCCAGATCGGCTCGATCGTCCCCTGCCGAGGTTGGATCGGTCAGGTTCTGGCCCGGGCGTATCGCACGGAGTACCGCAGTCTTGAGGCCGCTGAAGGAAAAGGCGTAGCGGTTGGGGCCGTCGCGCTCCAGCTCCTTCAGCATCGGCCGCGGCAATTTGAAACGATCGGGTCGGCCCTCCAGCGCCAGACGCTCCAGGGCTGCCCCGCCGGGATAGCCGAGCCCGAGGAGATTCGCGACCTTGTCGAAGGCCTCTCCTGCGGCGTCGTCCAATGTCTGCCCCAGCAGCCGGTACTCGCCCCACGCCGGGACGTCCAGCAGCATCGTATGGCCACCGCTCACGAGCAGCCCGACAAAGGGCGGCTCGAGACCAGGGTCCTCCAGCGTGGGCGCGAAGAGATGCCCCTCGAGGTGGTTGATGCCGATGAGCGGACGATCGGCGCTGAACGCCAGGGTCTTCCCATACATCACCCCCACCAGCAGCGCCCCGACCAGCCCCGGCCCCGCGGTAACGGCCACCCCATCCACCTGGGCCAGTCCAATCCCGGCATCCGCCAGAGCACGACCCACCACCGAACCGATCGCCTGCACGTGGGCCCGGCTGGCCAGCTCGGGGACCACACCACCGAAGATCCGATGTACGTCCTGGGAGAGGATTGTCAGCGAGGCGAGCGTGGACCGACCGCCCTCCGCGCGCACGACGGCGGCGGATGTCTCGTCACACGAGGTCTCGATCCCGAGAATCCACTCAGCCACCGTTCTGGTCCAGCAGCGCCTCGATCAATTTGCGGTTCACCGGGGAGTTCCAGGCGTGCTCGCCGATGAGGCGCTTCACGATGATGCCATCCTTGTTGATCAAAAAGCTTTCCGGCACGCCGGTGGTCTGATAGATCTGTTGGACGGTCCCGCTGCGATCCTGCAGGACATCGAAGCCGATACCAAGTTCCTGAGCAAAGTCACGTACGTCCTGTGAATTGCCCTCATCGATACTCACCGCGGCAATCTTGAATCCACGGGGCGCGAGCGACTGGTAGACGCTATCCATTCCGGGCATCTCGACCCGGCACGGGAGGCACCAGGTCGCCCAGATATTGACCAGAGTCACAGCGCCCTCGTAATGCTCGCGGAACGAGACCGAGTCTCCGGTGGCCAGATCGATGGCGCGAAAATCCGGGGCTCGGGCCCCGACTTCGACCAGCTTGATGTCCGGTCCGAACTTGGTCAGAGCGGTAGCGCCGGCCACGAGCCCCGCCACTATTACAGCCACCATTACCCACTGCTTCGACATCGTCCGGCTCACACCTTCACGGCGCATTGCCGCTTGAGGTCGCGTACGGCTTGCGCGGGATCGGCCACCCCAAAGACCGCGGTCCCCGCCACGAATGTGTCCGCCCCCGCGCTCCATGCCTCGGTGATCGTGGCTGCAGTGATCCCACCGTCCACCTCCAGCGCGGCCCGCGAATTATGTCGATCGAGCAGCGCGCGGGTCCGGCGAATCTTGTCGCTGGATTGCGGGATGTAGGACTGGCCTCCGTAGCCTGGGTTCACCGACATCACCAGTACAAGCTCGACATCGGCAATCACTTCTTCCAGCAGGGCCACCGGGGTGGACGGATTCAGAGCCAGGCCGGCCACCATGCCAAGCTGCCGGGCGGTGGCCAGGTGCCGCTGCACGTGGACGGTGGCCTCTGGGTGAAAAGTGAACACGCTGGCACCCGCGTCGGCGAACTCACCGAGGTAGCGCTCGGGATGTTCGACCATGAGGTGAACGTCGATGGGCATGGTGGTCAGCCGGGTCAACGCGCGGACCAGCGGGGCCCCGAACGTAAGGTTGGGCACGAAGTGCCCGTCCATCACGTCGACGTGCAGCCAATCGGCGCCGCCTTCGGCCACTCGCTCGATCTGCTCCGGCAGCCGGCCCAGATCGGCGCTCAAAATACTGGGGGCGATCCGGACGGTCATGGCGCCAGCTCCGGTCCGCGGGTGATGACCAAGGCGACGGGAGCGCCGCGGGGACGCCCAACGCCGGCTGCCGGCCGAGTGGCCAGCACAACACCGCGCTCCTCACCTCCCGCCACCGTGTCGACCGTCCCTACCCGCACACCCGCTGCCGAAAAGATCCTGGTGGCCTGCGGCAGATTGAAGCCGATCACATCCGGTACGGCCACGAGTGACGGACCGGCACTGACGACGAGCTGAACCACGCTGTTGGGGGCCAGCACCGTCCCGGGGGGTGGGTCCTGCCAGATGACCGTACCCCTGGCGAACGTGTCATTCTGCCGTTCGCCGTCGAGTCGCGGCCGGAATCCGACGTCGGTCAACTTGCTGCGTGCCTGCGCGCCGGACAGGCCGATGACCCGCGGAAGCGAGTGGTCTTTGGAAAAGACCGACCCGGGCGAGAGCCACAGGACCGAGATGCCATAGCCGACGACGAAAGTCAGGACGATCAGACCAAGGTCCCGAAGGAACCCGCGCCAGGGGCCCGACTGTAAGAATGACACGCCGGATGTGGTGTGGTGTCGAGCTCTCATG
>JALYPB010000373.1 GCA_030856585.1 Gemmatimonadota bacterium
GTCCAAACCCAGGGGTCCAGCTCTCTTCATCTCGCGGCCTGCCCACACCCGGCTCATGAGACGGGTCCTGATGGCCGTCAAGCGGGCTGGGTCCATCCTGACTGCCGGAACCAGGAGCGCGAGTCCCGCGGCGGCGGCGCGGTATTGGTGGAGCTGCTCCACACAGCCAGGGCACGCTGTCAGGTGCGCCCGGAGCCGCTCCAGTTCGGCGCCCTCCAGCATATCCAGCCCCGCCGCGGGGAGCAGCTCCTGCATCTCCTCGTGCCGCAGTCCCTGACTCATGGACCCTCCTCGCGCAAGTGTGCCAGCCGATGCCGGAGCTTCTGCATGGCCAGCCGAATCCGGGTCTTTACTGTGCCGAGCGGCTCGGCCGTCTGTTCTGCGATCTCGGAGTGGGACAGGCCACCAAAGAACGCCATGTCGATGACGCGGCGCTGATCGGGGGGGAGTCCCTCCAGGGCCGCGGCCAGCGCCGACTCGCGCTCCACGCTCTCGGAATGGGCATCGGGTGGCTTTATGCCCATCGCGGAGGTCGTCTCCAGCAGCACACCGGCGTTACCTGGTGTGGCGCTCCAGTCGGCCCAGCGCCGGCGGGACCGGAGCCTATCCAGCGCCCGACTCCGGGCGATCATGATCAGCCAGGTAGAGGTCCCGCCCCGCTTGCTGTCATACCGGCCGGCGGTCCGCCACGCCTGCCAGAAGGTCTCCTCCACGACGTCATCGGCCTCGTCCGGATCGTTCAGGATCCAGTGGGCAAGCGTGTGGACACGCTCCGCCCAGCCGTCATACAGCGCGGCCAGTGCCGACTCATCCCCGTCGGCCATCCGGCGAAGGAGGATATGATCTTCATCTTTTTGGACGCCGTTGGTCATCCAGGATTTATACGGTTGAATCCGGGTAATGGATTGCCAGGCCTCGTACTCAACCTAACCCCGACTCCCCCGAGCTGGATTGAGTTCGGCCGATCACTGCCTTCCCGCGGGGCCGAAAGCCCGTACCCTTCGCAGCACCCCATGCCTCTCGATTCCCAACTCCCGACTCCTGACGCCCGACTGATCCAGACAGAGATCGGCAGTCAGCCGACCCCGTCCAGCCAGGGGCTCCCCCCGGACCTATTGCGCCAGGCCTCCCGCCGGCTGGGGCTCATGTGTCTGATCATTGCCGGACTGTGGGCCGCCAACTTCATTCTGGCCCACCTCGTTCAGCCGGCGCCGGTAAAGATGCCCGACACGGCGATCGTCCGGCTGTTCGACCTGATTGGGGCGATCAGCATCGCCGCATCGCTGGGCCTCTTCTGGTACACCCGTCATCAGCGCAGTCCCCGTCTGCTGCTGAATCTCGGTCTGGTCTACGAGCTGTTGATCGCCCTGTCGATCGGGATACTGGACTGGGCCTATAACGCCCCCACTGGGGGTCTCCTGGATCGCGATCGTCATTCTCCTCTTCCCCGCGATCATCCCCAGCACGCCGCGGAAGACGTTGATTACGGCATTGCTGGCTGCATCTATGGACCCAGTCGGGGCTGCGATCTGGAAGGCCGCGGGACAGGAGATACCTGGAATCGACCACGTGCTCATTAACGCCTTCCCCAACTATCTCTGCGCTGCCATTGCCCCGCTGATCTCCCATGTCATTGGCGGCCTCGGGCGGGAAGTACGGAAGGCCCGTGAGATGGGGAGCTACGTCCTGGGCGATCGCATCGGGGCCGGCGGGATGGGCGAGGTGTGGCAGGCCACCCACCGATTTCTCGCTCGGCCGGCGGCGATCAAGCTGATCAAGCCCGAGGTGCTAGGGGCGATGACGAAGGCACAGGGTGACGTGCTGGTCGAGCGGTTCCGGCGCGAGGCCCAGGCGGCCGCGATGCTCCGGTCACCACACACCATCCATCTGTACGATTTCGGAGTCACCAGCGACGGGACGTTTTATTATGTGATGGAGCTGCTCAATGGCATGGATCTCCAGACCCTGGTGTCGAAGCACGGTCCACTGCCGCCGGGCCGCGCCATTTTCCTGCTCCAGCAGGCGTGCGAGAGTCTGTCCGAGGCGCACGGGCGGGGGCTGGTGCACCGGGACATCAAGCCGGCCAACATCCAGGTGTGTCAGATGGGCGACTACTGCGACTGGGTGAAGGTGCTCGACTTCGGTCTGGTGAAGACCCTGGGTGGCGACGTTCCGGAGGCCGGCCTCACCGCGCCGCACACCGTCACCGGCACGCCGGCGTGCCTGGCCAAGAAGCCGGGCGATCGACCCGCCACGGCGCGGGACTTGTGCGATCGGCTCGGCGAGTGCGCGGCGGAGTTGGTGTGGACCCGGGAGGATGCGAGGAGGTGGTGGGAGACACGGATGGCGCCCGAGCCGGCGCTCACCCTGTGATCCGGCTCGGCCTCCTGAGGAAGGGACCAGGTAACTCCCTACTGAGGCTGGGTCGCGGCCAGCCGCTGGAACCGCGGATTATCGCGCAGCGGGGCGAAGGTGGGGTCCACCCTGAGCCAACCCGGCGACAGGAAGTAGGGCACCCGGAGTAGCGGCTCGAGCGCGTCGAGCGCCTTGTCCTGCTCTCCTCCGAGCAGATAGACCCGGGCGAGCAGGTGCTGAAAATACGTCCCAGTGTAGCCGTCTTTGTCCAGGGGCACGAGAGCCGCACCCCGTTTCGCCTCTCTGATCGCGTCGTTGGCCCGTCCCATGT
>JALYPB010000378.1 GCA_030856585.1 Gemmatimonadota bacterium
CCAGCACCATGAACGAGTAGAATCCCATCACGCGGCCTCGAAGCTCATCGGGCGCTTCAGTCTGAAGCATGGTGTTCGCCGCGATGCCGTTCAGAGCCATGACCCCGCCACACAAGGTGAAAAGGAGAACAGCTGACCAGAGGTTCGGGGCCAGGGCGGCTGCGATGAGCACGGCGCCGAAGAGAATGGAGGAGCCCAGCACCAGACGGGATTGCCGGACGCGGCTGCCGAACGCCGCCATGAAAAACGCCGCCGCCAGGGCACCCGCCCCGACCGATGCGACCATCACCCCATAGCCGCTCGCGTCGAGCCCCAGCACATCCCGAGCGAACACCGGCATGAGGGGCATGAAGGAGAAGCCGAAGATGCTGAACGTCGTGACGATAATGACCAGAGCTCGCGGCCAGCGTTTGCCGAAGATATAGCCAAACCCTTCCCCGAGCGCGGTCCACAGGGGAGTGACGCTGCGACCCTCGGCATGGGGCACCTGCATCCGTACCAGACTCACGATGACCGCCAGATAACTCGCCGCGTTGGCGAAGAAACAGGCTGGCAGTCCCAGGGTGGCAATCAGAATGCCCGCCAGGGCCGGGCCGATTACGCGGGCCAGATTGAACGCGCTTGACCCCAGGGCAATGGCGTTCATCAGGTCTTCCCGATCCACGATCTCGGCCACCAGTGCCTGGCGTGCGGGCACTTCGAAAGCAGTGAGGAAGCCAAAGAACACGGCCAGGCCCATCACCCACTCCACAGTGATGAGATCGAGAGTGGTGAGCACCCCCAGGGTGAGCGCCTCGACCAGCATCAGGCACTGGAGCACCATGATGAACCGGCGCTTGTTCACCCGGTCCGCGATGACCCCGCCGTAGAGCGTGAACAGCAAGATCGGAAGAGAGCCCATCGCGGTGACCAATCCGACGGCAAAGGCGGAATCGGTGAGATGCAGCACCAGCCACCCCTGGGCGACGGTTTGCATCCAGGTGCCGCAGAGCGAAATGAACTGGCCGGTCAGGAAGAGCCGGAAGTTACGGTGCCGGAGGGCGGCGAATACGGCGCGGGCGGAGGAAGGGAGCACGGTGGGAAAGTAGGGGGGACCGTCGGGAGTCGGGAGTCGGGAGCCCGGAGTCGGGTCAGGCATGGTGCACTGGTCCGCCAGCCGTTATCAATACATTAGGGTGCTGATCCTGACTCCTGACTCCTGACTCCCGACTAGATGCGCTTCACCACCTACTCCAAGTACCACCCCGAGCTCGCGGACGCGGTCAATCTTCAGGGCTTGCTCGATCAGCTCAGCGATTTCCTGCTGCAATCGGGGTTCGCCGGCAATTCACCGTCCTTCTGGCACGACGAGTCAGGGGAGAACGAGCGGTCCCTGGAGTCGCTGCGCCAGGCCATTCTCCAGGCCTTGATTGATTCAGGCCAGCTGACCCCAGACATGCTGAAGGTCCTCAGGGGTGAGTCCACCGGCGATCAGGCGCGGGATCGCGAGATCGAGGGCGAGCTGAGTGAGCTGCTCGACAAGATCGTTCAGCGCCTGATGGAGGAGGGGTACCTGAACATCAGCGAGGCTCCCCAGGTCCCTCAGGGCTACCAATCGATGTTCGGTCCCGGAGGTCAGGCGCATTCAGCCGCCCAGCAGGTGCAATTCAACCTGACCGAGAAGGGAATCGATTTTCTCGGCTACAAGACGCTCAAAAACCTGCTTGGCAGCGTCGGCAAGTCGAGCTTCGGGGCGCACGATACGCCGTACCTCGCCACCGGAGTTGAAGCCGAGGGCGTCAGCAAGCAGTACGAGTTCGGTGACGTGCTGAATCTCGATGTGCCGGCCACCCTGACCAACGCGATTGCGCGTGAGGGGCTGGGTGTGCCCCTCAATATCGAATACAGCGATCTTATGGTGAGCCAGTCGGAATACCGCTCCTCCGCGGCCACGGTGCTGATGCTGGACTGCTCTCACTCGATGATTCTCTACGGCGAAGACCGGTTTACCCCGGCAAAGAAGGTGGCCCTGGCGCTTACTCACCTGATCCGCACCCAGTTTCCGGGCGACAGCCTGCGGGTAGTGTTGTTCCATGACTCTGCCGAGGAGATCCCACTCAGCGCTTTGGCCACGGCTCAAGTTGGTCCCTACCACACCAACACGGCCGAGGGCCTCAAGCTCGCGCGAAGGCTGCTGCTGGGGCAGAAGAAGGACATGCGGCAGATCATCATGATCACCGATGGAAAACCGTCGGCGCTTACAATGCCCGACGGCAGGATCTACGTGAACTCGATGGGTCTGGACCCTCAGATTCTTCAGGCTACGTATCGTGAGGTGTCGAACTGCCGTCGCAGCGGCATCATGATCAACACCTTCATGCTGGCCCGGGATCGGAGCCTGGTCGAATTCGTGAAGCAGGTGGCGTCGATCTGCCGCGGCAAGGCCTATTTTACTAATACCATGACGCTCGGACAGTTCATTCTCATGGACTTCATGAAGCGAAAGACGCGGCGCGTGTCGTAAGCATGCGCCTGGGGCCCGCCATGCGAAATCTCCTCCCGTTCATCCTCCTTTACATTGCCGGCTGCAGCGCCACGAGCGGCGCACCTCGTGGTCCGGGAACCGCCACGCCAGTTGCCGACCCCCGGTCCGACCCCGGCGTCGTGACCGAGGGTGAAAGTGGCATCGGGCCGGGGGCAATCGACAAGGCCGGGCGGCGGCGGGTGCCGGTTCGGGCCGACCAGGCACCGATGGTGGAGGTGCGCGAGGCACTCGCGAGCGACAGCCTCCTGGGACGACGGGTGCGTGTGGCCGGCCGGTGTGTGGCACGGGGCGAGGGCCGCCGGGCAGGATCGTGGACCCTGGACCAGGCGGGTGCAGCGATCGAGGTGAGGGGTCTGGTTCCAACCTCCTGTGCGGCGGATCAGGGAGAGCCGCTCACCATTTTCGCCCAGGTCGAACCGAAGGCGGCAGGCAGTCGGGATCGCATCCTTCTTCGCCTGCCTGACTAGAGAGAATTCGCAGCCGTCAGAATACCAACACCGGACGGCTCACCCGTGCCATGTGGCACGGGGTCTTCGAACCAATCAGGACGCTCCTGCCGGACGCCCCCCCACCACCCGCTTCACCGTTCGCCCCGCGGGAATCAGAGCCTGAGGTCCTTCCAGCTCATTGATGATAGCCAGCTGCTCGATTGGTACGGATGACGGATACTGTGCGTTGAACTGCTCCAACGTCAGTTGGCGGGGCACCTTCACCAGCTCAACCCGCGCGGGCTGAACGTTGATCTTCGATTGGTCCCGAAGCTCGGTAAAGCTGCGAATGGTGCTCTGGAAGACCTGGTCGTAGCTGCTCAGTTTCCCCGCCGGGGTGTAGGCCATCAGACCAAAGGTCTGGCCCCCGTAAGAGATGAAGGAGACCAGACCCTCGATCTGTCCCTGCTCGGTTTGAGCCTGGAAGTAGCTCGAAGCGGCCGGAAGGCCATTGATGCTGGTGCGCGACGCGTTGCCGGCCCGCACGCCCTCCTGGGAGAGAAATTGTGACGCTGCCTGCTCCGGCGAGTTTTGGCCCGCGAGCGCGAGCTGGACGATGGCGTCCTCATTGGGACTTACGGCCACGACCGCCTGGGGCAGGTTCTGCTTTTTCCACTGATCGGGGAATTTTATCTGAAACCGCATCTGCGGGTGGTAGAACGCGTTCCCCTCGAAGTAGCCCTGCCGCGGATCCTCCCCAAACGTCATCCCCTGAACGTGCTTGAGATACTCTTCCCGGGCGACGATGAGTTTTCTTTGATCCAGGGGCACGGTGTCGATCATCTTCTCGATGTGCTCGATCCGGTTGCCCGGTTCCGGGTGGGTGGCGAGCCACTCCGGCAGCCTTCCACCGCCACCAGATTCGCTGATCCGTCCCAGAGTCTCGAACACCTTGGGCATTTCTCGCACGTCGTAGTTCTGCCCCAGTGCATAGCGGAAGCCGCCGGCGTCGGCCTGATTCTCCGCGTCGCGGCCGTACTTGAGAAACAACAGGCCGAGCCCTGCCCCGGCCAGCTGCCCGAACTTGGCGATATCAGAGGACAGTATGCTGCCGATGCCCAGTCCCAGCTGGGCCAGCTGGGACTTGCTGATCTGTTGAACGGAGTGACGGTTGGTGACGTGGGCGATCTCATGTCCGACTACGGTGGCAAGTTCGGCCTCCGTATTGATGGAGCTCATGAGTCCACGGGTGATGTAGATGAAGCCTCCAGGAATCGCGAACGCGTTGACCGAGGCGTCATCTACAACATGGAACTCCCAAGGCAGGTTGGGCCGTTCGGATACCGCCGCCATCCGCTTGCCAATATTGGCGACGTAAGACTGGACCTTGGCGTCATTGTAAAACCCGATGCTCTGGGCCACTTCCTTGGCTCCCGCCTGGCCCATCTGGATTTCCTGAGACTCGGAGACCAGCGAGAGCTCGCTCTTGCCGGTGACCGGGTTGCGCGCACAGCCCAGCGGCCCGGCCATCAGGCCGGCCCCGAGCCCCGCAACAAGCAGTGAGGGAAGGAGCGCAAACGCGGGCCGGCGCAACGGCTTAAGAGCTGAACGACGAATCATCGGATGATCCTCGGTTCGCGGTCGACATGGCGGCGCAATTGTGGAATCATACGTCAGGACGGGCCACGGGGATGTGATCCCCATCGCCCGCCCTTAGTCGGCGATCAGGGCATCGACATCCCAACCCCTGGCACCCTCAAGAACATACTGGAGATGACGCCGACAAGCATGAAGAGGACGATCGCGGCCAGAATAACCACCACGGTATACCCGATCGCCTTTTCCCGCGGGGACTTCATCAGAACCGGCAGCCCAAGATAGAGCAGGTACAGGCTGTAGATGCCCAGAATAGTGAGGAAGCGGACGCCGGGGATAAGGGCAAAGATTCCTGCTACCCAGCTCGCGGTGCTCGAGTAAGCTGCGACCTTCAGCGCCTGGATCTGGCTGCGCTGCCCGTTGAACGTCGGGGCCAGGGCATCGA